>JACDDX010000048.1 GCA_013816685.1 Gemmatimonadales bacterium | reverse complement strand
CCCCTGCATCCAGCCAGTCGGCGGCAAAGCCCCGGGCCCGCTGCCACCGGGCACGCTCGCGCAACTCGTCGGCGAGGTCCGCACGGCTGGCGAGGCTGACGATTCCCTCGCGCCAGAGTCCCACGTCGATGCCGGTGGTCTCCAGCAGCGCCGGCGCGAGCGCCGAGTAGTGTTCGCGCCCGGCGATGGCCAGCTCGAAGATCGGGTCGTCCTGGGCCGCCTCGATCTGTGGGGCGAGCATACCGGCTGCCGCACGCCACGCCTGCCCCATCGCCCCGCCGGGCTCCAGAATGAGCACGCCGAGTCCCGCCAGCGCGAGCTCCCGGGCGCAAGCCGCGCCTGCCGCGCCGCCGCCGATTACGATGACGTCGTAGGTCGTGGCCACCAGTCGTCCGCTGAAACTTTGTGAAAGGTCGCGGCGTACGGCGCCACGACCTGAATCGGGAGAAACGTAGTATGCTCCGGAACCTGCTTGGCTTGGCCCTGTTCGCGGTGATCGCGCTGTTTCTGCTGAAGGTCGTGTTCGGCGGGGTGTTCCTGCTGGCGGGGTTGTTCTTCGCGCTGCTCAAGCTGGCCCTGCTCGGCTTCGTGGTCTATCTGCTGCTTCGCCTCGTCGCCCCTGACACGGCCTCCCGCATTCGTCAGGCGGTGCGCGGGCATTGATACACGCCTGACGCGAGCCGCGGCCCGCGTCAGGCGCCGATCGCCTCGACGACTCCCCACACCACCAGGGGCATCATGATTTCATGGTGCCCCGTGAGCATCAGCCCCTGCCCACCCCCACGGGTCGGACGCTGCACCACGTTCACCCGCGGGCGGTAGTGACGCTGCATGTCGAAATCGGCGGCGAGAAATCGGGTGGGCCGTCCCTGCTCGAGATTCCGCGCTACCGTCAGCGCCTTGAGGAACACCTCCGGCAGGACCACCGCGCTCCCCCAGTTCAGCACCGCGCCTCCCTCGTCCAGGGCGGGCAGGGAGCCGGCCAGCCGTCGAAAGTCGCGATGGCTGGTCGCGCCGATCGCCGCACCATCCGCGGCCGGATGCTGGTGCGTGATCTCCGCGCCGACCGTCGTGTGCACGGTGAGCGGCACGCCATGGCGGCGGCAGGCCAGCAGGATCGACGCGCTCTCCCCGGGACACTCGGCCCGCGCCGCGAGTGCGCGGCCGAGCCCTTCACCCATGCCTTCGTCGCAGCGATGCGCCTCGCTGATGGCGGCGTTCATCTCCGCGCCCGTCTCTTCCGCCATGCCGAACGTGCCGTCCGCAAGACCACTCTCCACGTCCTCGCTGGTGCCGCCGAACGCCGCCAGTTCGTAATCGTGGATGGCCGCGGCGCCGTTCATCGCAACGTGCGTGACGATGCCGCGCTCGATCCAGAGGTTGACCAGTGGCCCCAGGCCCACCTTGACGACGTGCCCGCCCAGCAGCAGGACCAGACCGCGACCGGAGCGGGCGGCGCCCGCGACACCGTTGATGACGGCGCGAAGGTCGCGGGCGGCGAGGATGTCGGGCAGCGAACCGAGAAAGGCCGTGAAGGAGCGGTCGGAACCGGGGGGGTCGGCGAGCAGCGAGCGGTTCACCTTATTGGCACGACCGCTCACCGGCACTGTGGTGAGGCGAGAGAAATCCGCCTCACGGGGCGGCACGCCTACCGTCCCGCCGCAAGGCGAACGTCCGTGAGGCGGAGCGTGACGGTGCCGAAGGGAAATCTCGTCCGGATCTGTACCGGCAGGCGCCGGGCGTCGTCCGTGAGCCAGATCTGCGTCTCGGAGCGTTTCGAGAACATGCCCTTGGTGTCGATGACGGGGCGCAGGACCAGGCAGGCCACTTTTCGGCCGCCGGGCAGATCCATCGTTTCGCGCTTCACCACCGCGATGCGGACCGGATTCTTGTCCTTCCGGAAATAGCGGTCGTACTGATAGGATCGGCCGAGCTGCAGCGGCGTCACCCGGATGAAATAGAAGAAGGCGGCGTCATCGAGCGGATTGGCGGGCGCGGCGAGCGCCGTGTCCTTGCCGTGCTCCCGGAAGAATCCCGAATCGGGAAAGATTTCGTAGCGTCGCTGGCGCCGCCTGTCGTTCTCGGTAAAGTCCTGCACGAACCGAAGCGAGTTGAAGTTCTCGGTCGCTACCCACGACTCCAGGATGTCGTCGAGGCTGTAGAACATGTTCTTGCCTGTGAGACGAAACCGGAAGCGGAAGCTCTCCGAACCCCGGACGGTATCGAGCGAGGCGACCTGCAGCGTGCCCGACCCGAGTGTGATCATGCCGAGCTTGGCCGAATAGCTGAGCGTCTCGCCGACGCCGAAGGGGTACACGCGCGGGACGGCGGCCGGGGGATACGCTGCACCCTGAAGCAGGACGAGGGCCAGCGCCAGCGACGTCACTGGCCAACCGTCGTCGGCTCGCGATGGGCCAGAGTGTCGAGCGGTTCCGAGTGCGGCGGACGCAAACTGAGAGCCCGGCTCGCCCGCCACATCGAGACCGTCATGTCCCAGGGCGCCACCCGGCTGGGCCGGCGGCGGAGGTCGTGCCGCTCGACCGCGTCCACGGTCTCGATCCGTCGGGCATGGCGCGCGGCGTAGCCGAGCAGCTCCGCATTCACCGCCCAGCCGTCGCTGGTGAGCAGCGGCTCCGGGTGACTGCGGAAGGCGTTCCTGAGCGCGATAAGTCGGAACGCCGAGAACCCGCTCACGACATCGGTCACGCCCGGAATCGAAAGTCTGCCTCGGAGCAGCCGCGGTGCCAGCCACCGGATCCAGCGATATCCGCTGGAGGGTTCACCCTGCACCCGCCCTTCGGCGACCACGACGTCGGCGCCACTGTCGATGCGCCGGACCAGGTCAGGGATGTAGTGGGGGGAATGGGTGAAGTCGGCGTGCATGACGATCGCGCAGTCGCGTTTGGGCCGGTCGGTCCGTTCCACGGCCAGCCGCAGCAGCGCTTCGACAGCCGCCGCATAGCCGCGGCGCTCCGGATGCCGGATAACGCTCAGCGGCAGCACCCGGGCATAGGGTTCGAGCAGCTCTGCCGTGGCGTCGGTAGAGCCGTCGTCGCAGACGATGAGCTGATACTCGCGGGTGAAGGCGGTGAAGACCTGCCGGGTCTTCCAGAGCAGGAGCCCGAGTGTCGGGGCCTCGTTATAGCTTGGTATGCAAACGTAAATCATGGCCTGTCAGTGAGGTTGGACGAGAGAACGATATACCGCCAGGGTACCCGCTGCCATCGTGGCCGCGGAGAATGACGCAGCCCGGAGGCGGCCACGACGCACCAGACTTTCGCGCAGGACCTCTTCCTGGAGCACGCGGCCGACCGCGTCGGCGAGCGCCCCCGGATCGCGGGGCGGCACCAGCAGTCCGGCGCCGCCCGCGAGCAGTTGGGTGAGTCCGCCGACGCGGGTCGCCACGACGGGGATACCGAGGGCCATCGCGGCCAGCACGGCAGTCCCGAAACCTTCGGCGGTCGAACTCGACGTCATCACGGTCGATCCCTCCAGCAGCAGCTCGCCGTCCGCGCGATCTCCTACGAAGTGCACGCGATCGGTCAGTCCCACCCGGGCCGTGTGCCGCTCGAGCGTCGAGCGGAGCGGGCCGTCGCCGATAAAAACCCAGTGCAGCGAAGGCTCGGTCGCCTTGAGCATCGCCGCCGCGTCGAGCAGACCGCGATGGTCCTTTTCCGGGGTCAGGGCCGCAAGGCACGAGGCAAGCGGAGTGCCGTCGGGCAGTCCCAGGGTGCGTCGAAGCACTGAATCACCGGCTTTCTCACGCGGCGCCAGGTCCAGTCCCGAGTGCACCACGGTCACCTTCCCGCCCTCGGTGCCGGCCGCCACCAGCGCGTCACGGACGGCCGCCGACACCGCGATCACTCGATCGGCGCGGAGCCACCACGATCCCGGGCGGACCGGAAAGGTGACCCTCCGGGTGGCGACGAGCGGAAAGCCGCGGCCTCGTCTCGCGACCACGGCCAGCGCGAAGGCGGCCAGCGCGAGGCCGTGGGAGTCATGCGCGTGAATGACGGTAGGGTCACCGCTCGTCCGGCGTGCCAGCTCGCGACGGACGCCGACGAACGCCCGCGGATCGAGTCCCGCACGCCAGGTCACCGGTCGCACCGGGATGCCGTCGGCGACGAGGCGCGCGCACAGCTCCCCATGACGCGCAGTGATGACGACCTGTTCGACGCTGCCGAGTCGCGCCAACTCGCGGGCGAGGAGCCAGACCTGGCGCTGGCCGCCGCGCCATTCCCGGCCGGAGGCGACGTGGACGATGGTGACGAGGGGACGGCTGTCGCTCGGGATCGGCGCGCTAGGCCTCGTGGAGCACGCGATGCGTTCCGCTCGTGCGCGCGACCTTGGAGAGCAGCGTCCGGAGCTCGGCGAGGCTGAACGGCTTGTGGAGGTAGGGCCGGTTCGCCGTCTCGAGAAAGGCGAGCGTGTCGCCGCGCACCGTGTCGCCGGTCGTGAAGACGACTCGGCCGGCCGCCGCGGGGTCCTGCTGCTGCAGCGCCTCATAGAACTCGCGACCGCCGAGTCGGGGCATCCGCAGGTCGGAAATGATGAGATCGAACGACTCGTGGCGGACCCGGTCGAGCGCTTCCTGGCCGTCGTTGGCCACGACGACCGTGTGCTCCCATGCCTCGAGGGTCGCGCGCATGTAGTGGAGAATGTGCGGCTCATCATCCACCACCAGCACGTGCAGTCGCCGGGTGGCGGGACGCGGCCCGCTCATCGGCGCGGGCTCGGCGGGCCCTGTCGCGAGCGGCAGCTGGACGGTGAAGATCGACCCTCGTCCCTCGTCGGTCGCCAGCAGGATGCGGCCACCATGCTCCCGAACGATGCCTTGGCTGATGGAGAGGCCGAGACCGGTGCCCTCACCCTCAGGTTTGGTGGTGAAGAAGGGCTCGAACACCTGCGTGGCGACGGCGTCCACCATGCCGGGACCATCGTCCGCCACCTCGATTGCCACGCCGTCGAGCCAGTGGCGCGCGCGGACGACGATGGTGCCCGGGCGCTGGGTGGATGCGATCGCCTGCGCGGCGTTGTTGATCAGGTTGACGAAGACCTGCTGGATCTGGTTGGCATCGATGTCGGGCATCGGGAGATCGGGTTCGACTTCGACGCGGTACTCGACCCGCTGGGCCAGCAACTGATTGCGCAGCAGCACGAAGGTGGCGTCGAGCAGCGGCCGGAGCGCGGTGGGGCGGCGCTGATGATCCTGCTTCCGCGCGAAGCTCAGCAGGTTCTTCACGATGTTCGAGGCCCGTTCGGCTTCCTCCTGGATCACGGTGAGCGGCTCGCGGAGCGCCGGCGGCACGTTGGGAATTTCCTTGAGGAAGTCGGCGAAGCCGACGACCGACGCCAGCGGATTGTTGAGGTCGTGCGCGATGCCCGCGATGAGCTGCCCGATGGCCGACATCTTCTCCGACTGGATGAGCTGGTCCTGCAGCCGGCGCCGATCGGTCTGATCATCGAACATCAGGACCACGGTGGATTGGTCGGTTGTGGTGATCGGCACGGCACTCACGGCATAGGTCCGGTCACCGGTGCGGAGCTCCACCTCCCGGCGCATGTCTTGCGGGCTCAATACCCGCTCCAGGTCCGCCACCCACTCGGGCGGCGCGAACGCCCGCCAGGGCCGGCCGATAAGCGCCGCGGGAGGAGCGTTCATGAGGTCGGCAAAGGCGCGGTTGGCCCGGCGGATCCGCCCGGCACGATCCACGATGCAGAGCGCCGGCGCGATAGCATCCACGACATCTTGCCAGCTCCGCCGCCCGTCGTCGTGCAGATCCACCAGCCGAGCGCTTTCGAGCGCCACACTCGCCTGAGCGACGAGACCGGAGGCGAGGAGGAGGTCACTGGTGACGAAGCGACCCGGCTCACCGCGCGCGGTCAGGGCGCCGGTTACTCTTCCTTTGGCGAGGAAGGGAACCAGAACCCAGGAGCCGTCGCTCTCGGGCTGAGGTGCCACACCGGACTCCGCCAGTCGGCGGTCGAGATCCCCACCCGTTCCGCCTTCGGCCAGCAGCGGGCCGCGACCGCTCGCCAGCTCCAACAGCACGCGACGATCGGGTCGCCCGGCCGGCCAGCCGTGAACGAAGTCAGCGGCATCGGCGTCCCGATGGAAGAGGACGAGCGCGATTTCGCAGGGGCTCAGTGATTCGCGCACGTAGCGCAGCAACAGGTCCACGACGGAGGCGCGGCGCAGGGTGCCGGCCAGCTCCTCCGCCAACGCTGTGACCCGACGCAAGGCGTCGGGCGCGGGGGGCTCAGCCATGATCCGGGCGAATACGCGGGGACGTCTGAGCGGAGCGGACCTGCAGCTCATGGTCCTGCTGCTGAGCCGCGGCTCGGCGCGAAAGCGGGCCTACTTCGAGCGCCTGCTTGAAAGCGAGGGCCCCGACCCACTGCTCGACGCGCCGGAACTGCTCGAACGTCTGCTCGCTGTCCGCGCAATGCTGGTCCCCTCGCCGCCGCTGTTCTTCTACGTGCTCGTGCGCCATTCTCTCCGGCAGTCGGGGCTCGACGACAGGGACCTGGCCGACTACCTCGCCGCGCTGCTCCTCGACTTTGGTCAAGGCGAGCGCGCCTGGCGGGTGGACTGGAACGACGACCAGCGGCACCGGTATCTCGTTGAAATTCTCGCCGACCTCGACGCAACCACAGGCGAGCGGCGCTTCAGGGTGATGGTGCACCTCGGCAACTACGCGCTGTGGCTTGCCGGTCTGTTTCCCGATTATATCGCGGCGCGGCATCTCCGCAAAGGCGGGCCCGACGTTTCCTATTACGACGCGCTCGGGCGCCGCGGGTTCGGGATGGCCTCGGATCACGCGCTCGCGTCACACTATGGTCTGGATGCGCTCCTTCGCACCGCCAGCGAGCGATTTCCCGCCGTGCGGGGCGCCCTCAACGGACTGAGCGATCGGGTGCTGTTTCCCACTGCCGCGACCCCCGATCGCGCCCTCCGCGATCTGGGAATTCACTAGCGCCGCCTTCGCCAGCGCCCGGAACAGCCCATGGTCGGGCGCGGCATCCTCGGAGCACAGCTCTTCGGGGTGCCACTGCACCGCCAGCAGCCAGGGCGCATCCGACGATCCCTCCACCGCTTCGATCAAGCCGTCTTCCGCCCATCCCGACGCACGCAGTCCCGGCGCCAGCTCCCGGATCGCCTGATGGTGAATCGAGTTCACGACCAGCTCCCCGCCGCCCAAGGCGAGTGCAACCCGGCTGCCGGGCTCGAGGCGTACCTGGTGCGTCCGGCTTGCGCGGCCGCCCGGCGCGAGATGCTGGATCGCGCCGGGGCGCTGGGAGGGCAAATCCTGATAGAGCGTGCCTCCGAGCGCGACGTTGATGAGCTGGATGCCGCGGCAGACACCGAGGACGGGCAGCCCGCGGCGCCGCGCTTCCCGGAAGACCGAGAGCTCGAAGCGATCCCGTCCCCGGCTTGGTGTCCAGAGCTCGGTCGCGGCGCGGTCGCCATAGAGCGCCGGATCCACATCCTCGCCCCCGCTCAGCAGGAGTCCGTCGAGCCCCTCCAGTGCGCGCCCCGCCAGGTCATCACCGACCAGGGGCGAGAGGATCAGTGGTACGGCACCGGCCGCGAGCAGCGCGCGGACATAGGCGGAGTTCACACCGGTGCGCTCCAACCCATCCCAATCCCGGACCACTCCGCTGACGCCGATGCGTGCCGCCACGGATCCGCTCATGGCAACACCGAATCGGGGAAGAACGGGCACCGCGGATCCTCGATCCGCGCAGGATCGAGCTGAATTCCGATGAGCGGCAAGGTGGCCGAACCCATCGAGATGTCGCCGAGGCGGGGCGCGCCTTCCACCGGCTGACCCTCGTAGATCATGACGCCTCGCGCCTTTGCCGAGAGATCCAGCACCAGCACGCCGAAGCCGGGTTTCACGTTGGCCGGCGGCCGACCCTCAATGCCGATGACCCAGCTGGAGTCCACCCGGCCGACGACTGCGGGGAACGCGGGTCCCGCCACGATCCGTGCGACGAGGCGTTCGGGAAGGTTGCGGGGCGGCTCGGCGAGCGTCTGGTCCGCGACGCCGAACTGGGTAAGCAGTGCCGTCGGTCCGGCCAGCGCCGCGAGCCCGCAGGCGGCGCGGCCGCTGTCTCCCGGCTTGCTGTCACAGGCGGTCAGCAACACAGCGGCGGCAAAGAGGACCCGGATCATGGGCCAGGTCAGCCGGCGGTCAACTCGAGCACCGCGCTCATGCCCGGGGCATGCCGCAACGTCTGGTAGACGACGCAGTACCGTTCCGTCAGCCGGAGAAGGGTGGCCCGTTGCTCTTCGCCGAGACTCGCCGCCAGATCGAAGCGCAAACGGATCGAGCGGAAGCCGACCGGCGCATCCTTCGCGACGCCCAGGGTTCCTCGAAAATCGACATCGCCCTCAGCGCTGACCGTGCCGCCGCGCACCGGCAGGCCGAGGGAGGTGGCCACGGCTCCGAGCGTCACGCCGGCGCAGGCGACGAGCGCCTGGAGCAGCATGTCGCCCGAGCAGGCGGCCTGACCGTCCCCGCCGGTTGCCGGGTGCAGTCCGGCTTCGATGGTCGTCGAGCCGGTTTCGACGGCGCAGGTCACGCCGGCGATGCCGATCGCACCCTTGGCGCGGAGAGTCACGACCGCCGATTCGGGCACGTCACGGTAACGGGTCTTCAGCGGCGCCTGGCGCGCGCGGAGCGATTCGGTAGGCATGCAACAAGGATAATGGCGTCTGCAGGCGGCAGGCCCTCTGTGACCCCCGGCACATCCGAGTGATACCTTCGAGGGCCAACATTGTGGCGCGCCGAATCGGCGTGGCAGGCAGCGAACGGACCAGCGGCGGAACCGGTACTTTCAGCGGAGACCGGTACTTTCAGCGGAGGTGGATCATGAGCAAGCGGCGGACTTTCATCACTGGGGCTATCGCGGGCGCCGGCATGGTCTACCTGCTCGATCCCGAGCGCGGACAGGCGCGACGGGAGCAGGTGCGCGAGCTGGCTGGGACGATCGGACAGAAGGTCGGACCGGTCGTCAAGGCCGCGTCGGACAAGACTGCGGTCGGCGTCGCGGCACTCGCGGCCCGGCGGTCGCGAATCAAGCTCCAGACCCGGTTCACCGCCTCCACCGCGCCCGATGTCACCTGGGAGCGGTTAAGCGATTACGAGAACTTTCCCCGGTTTCTTCCGCATCTCCGGGAGGTACGCCTCGTCGGCGGCGGGCACACCCGCTGGATGGCGGACGGGCCGGAGGGCGAGTCGGTCCAGTGG
>JACDDX010000359.1 GCA_013816685.1 Gemmatimonadales bacterium | reverse complement strand
TTCCTGCAGAGCCAGGGCTACCGGATCGTCTTCTTTCCGTCGCTGTGGTGGGCGTCCACCCATCGGAACCCCCACGCCGACGTGACCTTCAACCCCTGGCACGGGTTCAACCTCGGGCATGCGCTGAGCCGCTCGGACCTGCGGCGCACGCTCCGGAAGAAGACGCTGTTCGAATTCACGAACGTCGGCAGCTTTGCCAACGACGACGACTATATCGAACGCGCGTTCGCGGGGCTGGCCCAGGTGCCGGGCTCGGGTGCGGGCCGGCCCACGTTCACCTTTGCCCATTTCCTGGCGCCGCACGGGCCCTATGTGTTCGATGCCGACTGCCGCACCACGGTGAACGTTCCGACCGGCAGCCCCCCGGTGAAAGACCGCAGCGCCGCCTACATCGGCATGATCCGCTGCATCGACCGGATGGTGCTGACCACCGTCACCGAGATCCTCCGCAAGTCGACCGTTCCACCCATCATTCTGCTGCAGTCCGACCACGGGTCCAAGACCCTCGACTTCGACGGTGAACCGTCACCCGACAAGGTGTCCGATGCGCAGGCGCGGGAGCGGTTCGGGGCCTTCGGCGCCTACTACCTGCCGGCCGGCGGCGACAGCCTCTTTCGCGACTCGGTCACCGTCGTCAACGTGCTGCCGAAGGTCTTCAACTTCTACTTCCATACCGAGCTGCCGCTGTCGCCCGACACCCACTACATGTCGGTGACGGGGCTCGGCAAGCGGCGCATCATGGACGATCGGGCCCTGGCCAGTGGACAGCGCATGGGAGCCAAGCCCGGGAAACTCAGGTAACGATGCGGAGCGGGGAGCTGGGCTCGCTTTTCAAGGACGCGCTGAGCGGCTGGTGGAATGACAACGTGCCCCGCCTCGGCGCCGCCCTCGCCTACTACACGCTGTTCTCGCTCGCCCCGATCCTCATCGTAGCCATCGCCATCGCCGGGTTCTTCTTCGGGCGGGAGGCCGTGCGAGGCGAGATCGTCGGGCAGATCCAGGACCTGGTCGGCTTTGAGAGCGCCAAGGCGGTGCAGTCGATGCTGGAGGGCGCCTCGAAGCCGTCGCAGGGCGCGCTGGCGACGGTCATCGGCGGGCTCACCTTCTTCATCGGCGCGACGGGCGCGTTCCTCGAGCTGCAGGGCGCACTCGACGCGATCTGGCGGGTGAAGCCGAAGGAGGGTGCCGGGCTCCGCGAGCTGCTGGTGCAGCGGCTGGTGTCGTTCGGACTGGTGATCGGGGTGGGCTTTCTGCTGCTGGTATCGTTGGTGATCAGTGCGGCGCTCGCCGCGCTCAACAAGTACATGGGCGCGCTCGTCCCGGGGCTGACGGAGCTCTGGCTCGGCCTCAACGTGCTGGTCTCGCTCGGCGTCGTCACGCTGCTGTTCGCGATGGTGTACAAGTTCCTGCCCGACGTCGAGCTCGGCTGGCGCGACGTGTGGATGGGCGCGCTCGTCACCGCCGGGCTCTTCACCATCGGCAAGTCGCTGATCGGACTCTACCTCGGCACCAGCAGCCTGGCCTCGAGCTACGGCGCCGCGGGCTCGGTGGTGGTGCTCCTCATCTGGGTCTACTACTCGGCGCAGATCGTCCTGCTCGGCGCCGAGTTCACGCGGGTGTACTACGAGCGCACCTCGGGGACCCGCCCGGTGCCGGTGGTCGGCGCCGAGCCGGACCCGCACCCGGCGCAACTCACCACGGAGGCCGAGCGCTAACCGAGCTCCCGCCGCCCGCGCCGCTCAGCGGTTGGTGCGTCCCATGAGCCGGATGCCCTCGGGCGCCTCCCAGGTGCGCATCTTCTCGATCAGGCGTCCGGGGTCGTCGTCCACGAGGAGCAGGGCGCGGTGCTCCTCGGTTAAAAACCCTTCGCGCACTGCGTGGTCGAGGAAGCCGGTGAAATCGTCGAAGTAGCCGGCGATGTTGAGCATCGCGCAGGGCTTCGACTGGATGTGCAGCTGTCCCCAGGTCAGGATCTCGAGAAAGCCCTCCAGCGTACCGATACCGCCCGGCAGCGCGATGAATCCATCCGACATGTCCGCCATCTGCGACTTCCGCTGATGCATGGAGGCGACCACGATCAGGTCGCCCATGGCGGTGTTGGCGGCCTCCTTCTCGACGAGCTGCTGCGGGATGATTCCGGTCACGTGGCCGCCCCGCTCGGTCACG
>JACDDX010000358.1 GCA_013816685.1 Gemmatimonadales bacterium | reverse complement strand
CTTCATGACCCTGCACGGGCGTGGCCTGATCTGCCTGGCGCTCACCGGCGAGCGCTGCGATCAGCTCGGGCTCCCCCAGATGACCGAGCGCAATACCGAGCAGCTCGCGACCGCCTTCACCATCAGCATCGATGCCGAGCGCCGGTTCGGCGTGAGCACCGGCATCTCGGCGAGCGACCGCGCCAGCACCATCCACGTCGCCATCAACCCGGCGACCGTTCCGACCGATCTGCGCCGGCCGGGTCACGTCTTCCCGCTGCGGGCGCGCCCCGGAGGCGTGTTGCAGCGGGTCGGCCAGACCGAGGCCAGCGTCGACCTCGCCCGGCTCGCGGGGCTGATTCCGGCCGGCGTCATCTGCGAGATTCTCAACCCCGACGGCTCGATGGCGCGCCGGCCGGAGCTGCTGGAGATGTCCCGCCGCCACAGCCTGACGTTCGTCACGGTCGCGCAGCTCGTCGCCTACCGGCTGCGGACCGAGCAGCTGGTCCATCGCGTCGCCGAGGCGCGGATTCCGACCGACTTCGGCGAGTGGACGATCATCGGCTACCGGAACGACGTGGACAGCCGCGAGCACGTGGCGCTGGTGCACGGCCACATCGCGGCCCGGAAGAACGTCCTCGTCCGCATGCACTCGAAATGCCTCACCGGCGATGTCTTCGGCTCGCAGCGCTGCGACTGCGGCGTGCAGCTCCACCGCGCCATGGAACTGGTGGCAGCGGAAGGACACGGCGCGATCGTCTACCTGGACCAGGAAGGTCGCGGCATCGGTCTCCTGAACAAGCTGCGCGCCTACGCGCTCCAGGACAGCGGCGCCGATACCGTGCAGGCCAACGAGCGGCTCGGCTTCGCGCCCGATCTCCGCAACTACGGCATCGGTGCGCAGATTCTCCGCGACCTCGGCCTCTCGTCCATCCGCATCATGACGAACAATCCCCGCAAGCTGGTCGGACTCGAAGGGTACGGGCTGGAAATCGTCGAGCGAGTGCCCCTGATCACCGACGCCAACAGCGAGAATCGCGGCTATCTCGACGTCAAGCGCGATAAGCTCGGCCATCTGTTCACGCACTGATCACGTGCCCGACATCTCCGGTCGTCTGCGGCCCTCCGGACGGGTCGCCATCCTCGTGAGCCGCTACAACGAGCTGGTCACCACCCGCCTGCTCGACGGGGCACTCGCCTGCTGCCTGGACGCCGGCTTGCGGCGCGACGAGCTGGACGTCGTGTGGCTGCCCGGCGCCTTCGAGCTGGGCGCGGCAGCGAGCGCCGCGGCCGCCACGGGCCGCTACAGCTGCCTGGTCGCCCTGGGCGCGGTGGTGCGCGGCGACACGCCGCATTTCGAATATGTGGCCGGCGAAGCGGCTCGCGCGCTGTCCAGCGTTGCGGTCCGGCATGCGCTGCCGGTCGGCTTCGGCGTGCTAACGGTGAACACGATGGCGCAGGCGCTGGAGCGGGCCGGCGGCAGCGCGGGTAACAAGGGGCACGAGGCCGCCGCCGCGGCGCTCGAGACCGCGGACGCGATTGCCCAGCTTCGTGCGTTCGATGCTGCGGATTGAGACCCGGAGCCGGGCCCGCGCGCTCCAGATGCTCTATGCCTGGGAGATGCAGGGCCGTCACGCCATGCCGCTGGTGGCGACGGGCCTCGCTCGGCTCACCGGCCCCGAACCGCTCATTCTCGACCGGGCCGAGGCGCTGGCCGCCGGGGTCGCGGCCGACATCGAGTCGCTCGACGCCCACATGGCGCGCGCGAGTGACAACTGGCGGATGAGCCGCATCGCGGTGGTCGAGCGCAACATCCTCCGGCTCGGCATTCTGGAGCTCTGCCGCGGCGAGGTCCCGCCCAAGGTGGCCATCGACGAAGCGGTGAAGCTGGCGCACTGGTTCGGCGGCGCGCGCGCGCCGGGCTTCATCAACGGCGTGCTGGACGGCATCGCCCGGGCGCTCGGACGGCTCTGACTGTCCCTCGGCTGCGGCTGCGTGTGAACGGCGGCTGCGCGTGAATGGCGGCTGCCAGTGAACATTCTGCTCGTCAACTGGCAGGACCCCGACAATCCGCATGCCGGTGGCGCCGAGATCCATCTGTTCGAGATCTTCGGCCGGCTGGCAGCGCAGGGGCACCGCGTGCGCCTGATCTGTTCGGGCTGGCGCGGCGCGGCGCGGCGCGCCATCGT
>JACDDX010000357.1 GCA_013816685.1 Gemmatimonadales bacterium | reverse complement strand
CATTCTTGCATTACTTTTCGCTCAACCATCTCAGATTCTCGCCGGCGGGCTTCGCTCACTCGAGGATTGCCCTTCCGCCGCTGCGAGTAGTTAGACAACCGCGAGCCTCATAACGTCTCGCGGGGACCGAAGACGACGCCGCTTGATGTCCGCGGCCACCATCTCAATCACTTCCTGCCAGTTGTCGCCGAAGACGTCGCGGATCGCTGCGCGGTGTCGCCAACCAGTGCGCTCGTCGATATACCACCACTCTCCGTACTCCACCGTTGTCGGCACGTGGCCGAGCTCAGCGGCCGTGATCGCCCACTGCGCCACGAACGATGCGGTCAAGCCGCCACGTCGCATACCGGAGGCCCTCACACACGCCTCAAGCACTGTCATCGCCACTCAGTGCAGCCTTTCGAATTCGTCGCCATACACGAAGGACTCGTGATCCGCCTCGACCTCAAGCCACAGCTGCGGCCCGTGCGCACCACACTCGAACACGGTCTCGCCCCCGAGCTCGCCTCGCGAGCACGGCATCCCGCACTCACAGACTACGTCGCCCTCTTCGCTCAGTCGTCCCATGATCTCCAGAGCTTCCGCCTCGCGGGCAAGCCGGACCGCGCGGGGATCGCCGTGAGCCAGAAGCGTGAGCGCTTTCCGCTCGTCACGCTCCTGTCGGCGTCGTTGCTCCCTGTTCACGCAGCCCACGCCCTCACCGCATGATCGACGTAATCGGCGAGACGTACGACGTTGCTCTCGTTGGCGTGAAGGTCGAGCGCAATCCCAAGCGCTCGAAGTTCTGCCCACCATCGGTATGACGTGCTTCGCGGGAGCCCGTCGTCACCAAGAACAACAAGCCCAGCAAGCCGTCGAGCCTTGCTCGGGTGTATCTCCCCCTCTCGTTGGCGTCGCCGTAGTTCTTCTAGAGCGCCGTCCCGATTGCAGACGACGAGTTCACCCACAGAAGACAATGCCTCGATGTAGCGGCGGCGGAAAAGCTCCCCCAGGTCTTGGGACGCCAACGCAGAGACCCTCTGCTCCCGTCCTTTGCGCCACCTGATCTGTCTCTCTAGACGTAGCCACCTGCCAGGTGCAGCCAGTCCAGACTCGACGCCTTTATCGTAGAGACGAAGGTGGACAGAGCGGCCGTTCACACTGCGCCAGAGCACCGATTCCAGACCCGTCCGCCTGGACCCTTCCGTCCCAGCCTTGAGCCACGGTAGATCGACATACGACGCTGCGCGTAGAAGCGCCTGACCGTCGCGGCCGTCCTCCAGCCCGAGATCGGTCGTCAGGTCGCAGCGGCCGACGCGAGGATCACTCTCCGCGTCGAGCCCAAGGTCGAGCAGCAGCTCGGCCGACCGCCGCGCCGCTTCTGACACTCCGGCTGCTGATACGAGACCGTGGCCGTTCCCCCCTTCTAGGAAGACCGCGCCGCGAGCCTCGCTGTAGACCAGGCCGTCCGGGTATGCGCCCACCCGCACACCGTCCACTTGCACCCATCGCTCGCGCCGTGGCCCGTCGCGGTGCTGCAGACGGCCGAAACGCTCGTAATTCCCGCCGTCGAGGCGGTGCCGAAACCGAACGGTGTCTATACCAGCTGTGCCAGTTTTGTCACTGGGGCGGCTGTTAGTGACGCCGCCCATGCACCCAGGCGGCCCGTTCCGGTCATCGGAGCACCCGGTCGACTCCACGACCCGAAGGCCGTGGCGGTGCTCCAACGATGATCCGGGCCCTGGTGGCACCCTGACAGCGTGCCGGGCAGGTCGGACGGCAGAACCCGAGAGCGGCACCGTAGGCCCGCAGAACCCGGCGCCCTGGCAGAAGCGAGACGCCGGAACCTGCGGGCAGCTCCGCGAGGTCGGTGGATGGGAGGGCAGAGCCAGGGCCGGTGCAGAGCAAGAGACACGTCCTCACCCGGCGGGAAGTTGCAACCGGCGGGCGTGACCTACCGGCGACACCCGCAAGCGGGAGTCGCCGAGCAAGGCCGTCCCGCGTGAGCGCAAGCCTGCGCCGGTAAAGGCCGGGCCTTAGCTCAGAGGACGACGCCGGGCCAGCGCCGCGCCCTAGATGCCACGCGAGCATCGCGGCGAGTGCCTGCCGTTCGCGAAATCACACTCGTGGCAGCGAACAACGAGCCGGGTCTCAATGCGGAATCCCTCGACCGCCTAGATGGATAAGCCATTCT
>JACDDX010000047.1 GCA_013816685.1 Gemmatimonadales bacterium | reverse complement strand
GGACCGTCCATGACGCGCGGTATGAAGATCGGCCTGGGCCTGGTCGCCGTGGCACTCGCGGGCGGGGGCGGGTACGCGTGGAAGCAGAACCGGCAGAAGCATGCGGCGGTCGAAGTCCGGATGGAACAGGTCGCGCGCCGCGACCTGGTGAGCGCGGTGACGGCGAGCGGCAAGATCGAGGCAAAGACGTCGGTGGACATCAGCGCCGACATCACCGGCCGCATCATCCGGATCGGCGTGCGCGAAGGCGACCTGGTGAAAAAGGGTCAGTTCCTGCTGCAGATCGATCCGGCGCAGTACCAGGCGATCGCGTCGCGCGCGCAGGCGGCCGTCGCCTCGACGCAGGCGACGGTGCTTCAGAGTAAGGCCAGCCGCGACCAGGCCGAGCGCGCGTACAGCCGCTCGAAGCAGCTGGTGGAGCTCGGCCGCAACCTCATCGCGCCCGAACAGGCAGAGCAGGCGCAGACCGCCCTCGAGACGGCGGAGGCCACGTATCAGGCGAGCCAGGCGCAGCTAGCACAGTCGCGCGCGGGGTTGCAGGAGGCGCGGGACAATCTGGCCAAGACCCGGCTGATGAGTCCAATCAGCGGACGGGTGGTCCGGCTCGCGGTGGAGGAGGGCGAAGTTGCCGTGCCCGGCACCTTCTCGCGGGAGACGGGCCTCCTGATGACGGTGGCCGATCTGTCGGTCATCCTGGCAAAGGTGCAGGTGGACGAGACCGACGTGGTGCGGCTGGTGCAGGGCGACTCGGTGGATGTGACGATCGATGCCTTCCCCGACACGTCGTTCGCCGGGCGGGTGTCCCGCGTGAGTCACAGCGCCAAGCTCACTCCCACGCAGACGGCATCCGGCTCCAACGACCGCGCGGTCGATTTCGACGTGGAAGTGACGCTCGACCGGCCGCCGGCGGCGATCCGCCCCGATCTGAGCTGCACGTCCCGCATCGTAACCGACACCCGCCGGAAGGCGATGAGCATTCCGATCATCGCGCTCACGGTGCGCGATCACGAGCGGGTGCCGAACGAGGCCGCGAGCGAGGAGGAGCCGCTCCGGACCGATACGCTCCGGTCGCGCCCGCACAAGAAGGAAGCGGAAGGCGTGTTCATCGTGCGTGAAGGCATCGCCACCTTCCGCCCGGTCAAGGTCGGCATTGCCGGCGACGAATACTTCGAGGTGAAGGACGGGCTCCGGGAAGGCGAGACGATCGTCGCGGGGACCTACCAGGCCATCCGCGACCTGCGCGACGGGGCCAAGGTGCGGCAGGCCGATACGACCCAAGTGGCCGAGGCGCGCTCATAGGTGCTGCTCCGGGAAGCGATCGGCATCGCGCTGCGCTCGATCCGGAGCCAGAAACTCAAGAGCTTCTTCTCGCTGATCGGGGTGCTGATCGGCGTCACCTTTCTCATCGCGGTCGTGTCCATCGTGCAGGGCATGAATCGCTATATGGTGGACCGCTTCGCCAACACCCTGGTGGGCGCCAATACCTTCGAGCTGCGCCAGCGTCCGAGCATCGTCACCGGCAACGTGCCGGACGCTGTCTGGCTCGGCTGGCAGCGCCGGCCCCGGATCAACTATCGGGACGCCGCGTACGTGCGTGCGCGGGTGCGAACGCCGGCGATCTTCGCGAATTTCTGCCAGGACCGGGTGGCGATACGCTACGGGACGCGTGTCGCCAAGGACATCGATCTGGTGGGCACGGAGGAGAACTACTTCCGGATCCGGAACTACACGATCAGCGCCGGGCGTTCCTTCAGCGATCAGGAGACGCGGAGCGGGCGGCCGGTGCTCGTCGTCGGCAGCGAACTCGCGGGGAAGCTGCTGCCCGGCATCGATCCGATCGGCAAGACGGTGGGCATCGGCGGCCTGCCATACCGGATCATCGGCGTCGTCGAGAAGCAGGGCACGCTGTTCGGGCTGTCGCTCGACAAGTTCGCCGTCATGCCGTTCAGCGCGCCAGGCCGACGGCTCATCTGCCCGATCAACGTCCTGGACGCGCTCATCGTGCAGACCGGCGACCCCGCGCTGATGAAGGCGGCGATGAACGAGGCGGAGGCGGTAATGCGCAGCCGCCGGCAGCTCTCGCCGTGGCAAGAGGACAATTTCCACCTCCAGACCGCCGAGGGGGCGCTCGCGACGTGGGAGAAGATCTCCAGGATCCTGTTCGTCGCGCTGCCGGGGCTGGTCGCGATCTCCCTGGTGGTGGGCGGCATCGTCATCATGAACATCATGCTGATGGCGGTCAGCGAGCGCACCCGGGAGATCGGCATCCGGAAGGCGCTGGGCGCGCGCCGGGGTGACATTCTCGCCCAGTTCGTGGTCGAGGCCGCCACGCTGTCCGGGGCCGGCGCGATGCTCGGTATCGGGCTCGGGCTGGTGCTGGCGCTCGCGGTAAAGACGCTCACACCGCTGCCGGCTGCGGTGGCGCCGTGGTCGGTCGGCGCGGGCGTCGCGCTGGGGATCATCGTCGGCGTCGCAGCGGGGGTCTATCCGGCGAGCCGGGCGTCGCGGCTCGATCCGATCACCGCGCTGCGGGCTGAATGACGGCGCGACGTCGGGTGAACCTCGGCTCCCGGATGTGGGAAGGCAGCGCGATCGCGGTGGATTCGCTCCGGGCCAACAAGGTTCGCGCCGCCCTGACCATTCTTGGCGTTGCCATCGGCGTCACGGTGGTCATCGCGATGGCGTCGGCCATCACCGGCATCAATCGCAGCATCACGGGGATTCTCGAGGCCGGCGGGCCGAAGACGTTCTTCGTGCATCGCTTCTTCTCCGGCGGACTCCAGGTCTCGGACGGATCGGACGAGCTCTCGCCCTGGCGGCGGATGCCGTGGCTCACCCTCGAGGAGGCCGAGACGATCCGTCGGCTCCCCGCGATCCGTGACGTCAACGTGGGCGAGTTCAGCAGCGGGCCGGTCGCGGTCGGCAATCTGACGCTCAGCAGTGTCTCGGTCGCCGGGTTCGGACCGAGCTGGATTCAGGTGAACGGGGGCGACATCCTGCTGGGCCGGAGCTTCACCGCCGCCGAGTACGCAGCTGGCTCGCGAGTGGCGGTCATCAACGACAAACTGGCCCAGTCGCTCTTCCCCGGACGGGACCCGCTCGGCAAGAAGATCCGGATTTACGGCCAGCCGTTCGAAGTCATCGGAGAGCACGTCGAAGCGGCGTCGCTCTTCAGCAATGCCGACGACCCCCGGCTCGCCATTCCCCACACGGCGTTCATCAAGGTGGCGGACTACGAGAAGGGCTGGATGAACATCGCGGTGGTGCCGACCGAGAGGGCGACGATCGTGGAGGCACAGGACCAGGTGACGGCGGCGCTGCGAGTCCGCCGCGGACTCCGCCCGGGCGATCCCGACAACTTCGCGATCGTCACCCAGGACCGGGTGCTCGATGCGTTCAACAAGATCACTGCGGCGTTCTTCGTGGTGATGATCGCGCTCTCGAGCGTCGGGCTCATGGTGGGCGGTGTGGGCGTCGTGGCGATCATGATGATCTCGGTGACCGAGCGCACCCGCGAGATCGGCGTGCGGAAGGCGCTGGGCGCAACGCGGGGCGAGATCATGTTCCAGTTTCTGGTCGAGGCCGCGACGCTGACGCTCGTCGGCTGCCTGGTGGGCATGGCGCTGGGCACGGTGGTGGCGTGGGGGATCCGTTCGTTCACGCCGGTGCCGGCGACGGTGCCGCTGCTCTCGGTGGTCGCCGCCGTTGCCGCCTCGATCCTCACCGGTGTGTTGTTCGGCCTGTACCCGGCCGGCAAGGCGTCGCGGCTCGATCCTGTCGAAGCGCTCCGCTACGAGTAATTCGCCCACTCTGCTCCGCTAGATTCCGGGATGCCGCTCACCGAGGCCGTGCGGCTTGCCCTTCGCGCCATCTGGGCGAGCAAGCTCCGGTCGTTCTTCACGCTCCTCGGGATCATCGTGTCGGTCGCCTTCCTGGTGGTGGTCGTCGCCATCATCCAGGGAATGAACGCGTACGTGAAGGACAATCTCACCGCCTCGATGATCGGCACGAACACCTTCCAGGTCCGCCGCAGTCCGATCTCGGTCGGCCTCATGGACGACTCGACCGTGCGCGCCGTCGCCAAGCGTCCGCTCGTCTCGGCGGCGGACGCCGATGCCGTAGCCCGCGCAGTGCCCGAGGCGGTGGCGGTCGCCCTGCAGTCGGGGTGGCCGACGCCGGTCGGCGAAGTGGCCTACCGCGATCGCCGTGTCATCAACATCCTCGTATTCGGCATCACTCCCGCCTATCAGATAGTGCAGGACTACCGGTTCATCGGCGGCACGGCGATCACCGGGCCGGACCTGCGGAGCCGGCGGCCGGTGGTCGTGATCGGGCACGAGGTGGCGGAGAAACTATTCGATCAGCCGCTCCGCGCGGTCGGTAAGCGCATCCGGCTGGACGGCCACGAGCTGCTGGTCAAAGGCGTCATCGCACCCAAGGGACGGCTGCTGGGCCAGTCGTTCGATGCGTTCACGCTGGTGCCGTACTCCGTCTTCGAAGGGATCTACGGCCGGCGGAAGACGACGGTGGTGTCGGTCAAAATGTCGAGCGCCGAGGCGATCGGCGGGGCCATGGCGCGGGCGGAGGAAGCCATGCGGGTGGCGCACGGACTCCGGCCCGGGGTGCCGGACGATTTTACCGTGGACAAGGCCGACGCGCTGGTGGTCTTCTGGAAACGGCTGACCCGGGTGCTCTTCACCGCGGTGCCAGCGGTCGTGGCGATCGGTATCGTCGTCGGCGGCATCGTAATCATGAACATCATGCTGATGAGCGTCACCGAGCGAACCCGCGAGGTCGGGCTCCGCAAGTCGCTGGGCGCGCGCCGGGCCGACATCCGGCGCCAGTTCCTGGTCGAAGCGCTGGTGCTCACCGCGCTCGGCGGCCTCCTGGGGGTGGTGACGGGCTGGGGCGCGGCATTCGGGATCTCGGCGTTCACACCATTGCCCGCGCGGATCAGCCTGTGGTCAGTGGTCGCTGCGCTCGCGGTCGGCGCGGGTGCCGGTGTGATCTTCGGCGTATATCCCGCGAGTCGGGCTGCCCGGCTCGATCCGATCGCCGCGCTTCGAGTCGAGTGACCCGCCTGCCGTGGCGCGCCGGCGGAGAAGGCGTGAGCATCGCCCTGGACGCGATCCGCGCCAACAAGCTGCGGTCCGCGCTCACGATACTCGGCGTCGTGATCGGTGTGACGACGGTGATGGCCGTCGGGTCGCTGGTCCAGGGTATCCGGCGGCAGATCTTCAACGCCATCGAGGTCGCCGGGCCGACCACCTTCTACGCGGTGCGCTTCTTCTCCCAGGCACCGCTCAATCCCGACCGCCTCCCCTACGAAGTGCGGATCCGACCAGTGCTGTCCCGGCCGGATGCGGATGCGATCGTGCGCCTGCCGCAGGTCGCGTACGCGGGACTCTGGGTGCAGGTCTTTCAGCGCATCGACTATCAGGGCGAGCACACCCAGCAGGTGGTGGTGTTCGGCGCGGACGAGCATTACATGGACGTGCAGGGCGGTACCCTGCTCCGCGGTCGATTCTTCACGCGCGGTGAGCTCACCGGCGATCCCGTCATCGTCATGGAGACGGACGCCGCACAGCGGATCTTTGGCCGCCTCGAGCCGATCGGTGCCGTCGTGCGCGTGGGCGGCAAGTCGCTCCGGGTCATCGGGATCTATCAGCGTCCCGACAATATCTTCGAGCCCCCCGGCCAGGAAACGGGCGGGGTCGTACCATTCGAGACCGCCCGCCAGAATTTCCGATACGATGAGACCAATGCCCTCTTCATCGCGGTGAAGCCCCGGCCGTCGGTGCCGGTGAACGAGGCCAAGGACGCGGTCACGGTCGCGCTGCGACGGGTGCGGAACCTCCGGCCCGGGATGCCGAACACCTTCGACCTGATCACCCAGGATCAAATCCTCGACGTGGTCGGCAAGTTCACCTCCTACTTCTTTCTCGCGATGGTGTCGCTCTCGAGCGTGGCGCTGCTCGTCGGCGGGATCGGCGTCATGGCGATCATGATGGTCTCGGTCACCGACCGCACCCGTGAGATCGGGCTCCGCAAGGCGCTGGGCGCCAGCCGGCGGGACATCCTCTGGCAGTTCCTCGTCGAGGCCGCCACGCTCACGGTGCTGGGTGGTGCCCTGGGCATTCTGTTCGGACTCGGCGCGGGCGCGGTCGTGAAGACGGCGATGGGCCTGCAGGCCCCGGCGCCACTCTGGAGCGCGTTCCTCGCGGCCGGTGTGAGCGTCGCGGTCGGCCTCACATTCGGACTTTACCCGGCCCACCGGGCGTCTCGGCTCGACCCCGTCGAGGCGCTCCGACACGAGTGATGTCGACGGCCCGCAGGCCACGGGTGTGCACGTTTCCATCGGCCGCGCATCTCCTGACCTCTCAAACGGAGGTCATGATGCGGATCCGGACGGCGGGATCGCTGGTGATACTGCTCGCCGTGTCGAGCACGGGATGTGGAAGACAGCCGAGTGCGTCTCCCGCGGACGAGGCGGTCGCGCGGGGTCGCACCGGTACGGTCGCCCGGAGCGCGGCGGTCGACGCGGCGGTGCCGGCAGCGAAAGCGGAGCTCGCCGCCCGGTCGGATCGCGAGACGAGTGCACTTCCCTCTGCCGGGTGGACCGAGCCGTCATCGCTCGCGATGATCGTTCGGACCGGCAACGCCAGTCTCGAAGTGAAATCACTGGAGCCTGCCATGGCGCTGATCCGGCGCCTCACGGCAGGGATCGGCGGCTACGTGGGCAACGCGGCCATTCAGAGCGGGCGGCAGCAGGTGCGCCAGGGCACCATCCAGATCAAGGTGCCGGCGCCTCGCTTCGACGAGCTCACGGCCGGCCTCGCACCGCTCGGCCGAGTCGAGTACGTCAACGTGAGCGCGGAGGATGTGGGCGAAGAGTTCACCGACCTGACCGCGCGGGCGGCAAACGCGCGGCGCCTCGAAGTCCGGCTGATCGAGCTGCTTGCGACGCGAACCGGTCGGCTCCAGGACGTGCTCTCCGTGGAGCGCGAGCTCTCGCGGGTCCGGGAGGATATCGAGCGGATGGAAGGCCGGCTGCGTTTTTTCAGGAGCCGATCGGCCATGAGCGAGCTCAGCGTGACGCTGCACGAGCCGCTGCCGATTCTGGTGGACTCCCCGGGACGGAATCCACTGGCCGACGCGCTCCGGCAGGCATGGCGCAACAGCGTGGCCGTGCTCGCGGCCATGGTCGCCGGCTTCGGATCGGTCGCGCCGGTGGCGGCGGTCGTCGCGCTCGGGATATTCTTGGTCCGTCGTTATCGCCGACGCCAGCCCTCACCCCTACCCTCTCCGGCGCCCTCACCCAGATGAGGAAAAATGCAGGTTGACATCCTGGCCATCGCCGCTCATCGGGACGATGTGGAGCTGACCTGCGCGGGCACGCTGCTCAAGGCGACCGATGCCGGCTATCGCACCGGCATTCTCGATCTCACGGCCGGGGAGTCGGGCACCCGTGGCAGCGCCGACCTGCGGGCCACGGAGGCCGAGCGGGCGGCGGCGGTGCTGGGCGTCAGGGAGCGGAGGAACGCGGGGCTGCCGGATGCGCATCTAGCCAACACCGAGGCGACTCGGCGCGTGCTGGTGGAAGCGATCCGGCACTTCGCGCCCCGCATCGTCATCCTCCCCTTTCCGGTAGGCCGGCACCCGGACCACCGGCTCGCCTCCGAGCTCGGCCGCGATGCGTGTTTCCTCGCGGGACTTGCCCGCTACGAGGCCGCGGGCACGCCACACCGGCCCCACAAGATCCTGTACGCGCTGGCGTATCGGGAGGACCCGCTGAAGCCCACGTTCGTGGTGGACATCAGCGACCAGTTCGCACGCAAGATGGACGCGATCCGCTGTTACGCGAGCCAGTTCGACGGCGCCAAAGCCGCCGGGGAGATCTTCCCGACCGGGCAGGATCTCTACTCGCTCGTCGACACGCAGAACGCGCACTACGGCTCTCTGATCCGCGCCCGGTACGGCGAGCCGTTCTACACCGATGAGACGGTGCAGATCGACGACGTCGTCGCGCTCAAGGTGCAGAGCATGTGAGCGCAGGACGCCACGCCGCCACGATCGTGATGGCCCCTCCGGTGCCCCGCATGTAGCTTTCCCTGCATGAAGCCGCCTGTCTACCTCGACCACGCCTCCACCACGCCGGTCCGTCCCGAGGTGCTGGAGGCGATGCTGCCGTACCTGACCGACCAGGCGTTCGGCAATCCGTCGAGCGCGCACCGATACGGTCGCGCGGCCCGCGCCGGACTGGAGCAGGCCCGGCGCGAGGTGGCCCAGGCGGTCGGTGCCGAGCCGAACCAGGTGGTGTTCACGTCGGGCGGCACCGAAGCCGACAACCTAGGCATCGTCGGCGCCGCACTGGCCGCGCGGGACCGGGGCAACCCGATGTGCGCGGTCGTCTCGGCGATCGAGCACAAGGCAATCCTCGCGGCGGCACACGCGGTCTGTCATCTCGGCGGACGCGAAGTAGTGCTGCCGGTTGATTCGAACGGACACCTCGACCTCGGCGCGCTCGAGCTCGCGCTGCGCGACCGGCCTGCCGTCGTCTCGATCATGTGGGTGAACAACGAGGTCGGCGTCATCCAGCCGGTGCATGAGATCGCGGGCCGCTGTCACGACGCCGGCGTGTGCTTTCACACCGATGCCGTGCAGGCGTTCGGCAAGGTGCCGGTGTCGCTCCGCGATCTTCCGTGCACCCTGCTGACGCTGTCCGGCCACAAGATCGGCGCACCGAAGGGTATCGGCGCCCTGGTGGTGCGGGATCGCCGCGCGGTGGAGGCGATCCTCCACGGCGGCGGACAGCAGTACGGCATCCGCCCCGGGACGGAGAACGTGGCCGGGGCCGTCGCGCTGGGGCGCGCGGCCGTGCTGGCCGCCGCGGAGCAGGAGCCGGAAGCCGTGCGACTCACCGGGCTGCGCGACATGCTCGCCGACCGGCTCACCGCGGCCGTGCCCGATCTGCTGATCAACGCCGAGTCGGCGGTGCGGGCCCCACACATCCTCAGCGTGTCGGTGGCCGGTGCGGACAGCGAGGCGCTGCTGATGCACCTCGACCTCTCCGGCGTGGCGGCGTCCAGCGGATCCGCCTGTTCGACCGGCGCGGTCGAGCCCTCCCATGTGCTGGTGGCGCTCGGCATCCCCCGCGATCTGGCGCTGGGAACGCTCCGCTTCAGCCTGGGACACGGAAGCGGCGAGGCGGACGTCGTCCGGGCGGCTGAGGTGATGCCGGCGGTGGTGGGCAAGGTGCGCGCGCTGGCGGGAGTGCTGGGACGTGCCTGAGCGGGTGCTGGTCGCGATGTCGGGCGG
>JACDDX010000046.1:7767-9328 GCA_013816685.1 Gemmatimonadales bacterium | reverse complement strand
GCGCGGCGGAGCCTGGCGGCGCACCCTGGACGGAGCGGGGCCCGGCCGGCTGCGGCGTCGGAATGCCGAAGACCGGTGCCGGAAATCCCGCGGCCTCCCGCCCGGCGCGGAGAGCGTCGAGGACGGCTACCGCACTTGGATAGCGATCGTCGGGATGCTTCGTAAGACAGCGGCCGACGATATCCGCCAGCCACCGCGGTGTCCCGCGATCACCCAGTCGGTTGAGCGGCACCGGATCGGTGAGGTGGCGCCCCATGATCTCCTGCGAATCACCGCCATGGAACGGCGGGGCGCCGCTCAGCATGTGGAACAGCACGACGCCCATCGCGTAGAGGTCGCTTCGCGCGTCCACCTTGCCGCACCCCATCGCCTGCTCGGGACTCATGTAGAGCGGCGTCCCGACGATGAAACCGGCCTCGGTCTGCGTCCCGTCCCCGTCCATGGCCTTGGCGATGCCGAAGTCCACCAGCAGGGGACGCTCGGTGCCCGCCTCGATCATGATGTTGTCGGGTTTGATGTCCCGATGCACGATACCGATTGCATGGGCATGCTGCAGCGCGCCCAGCATCGGCTCGGCGATGCCGAGGGCGCGCGCCGGCTGGAGCGGACCGTCGAGGATCAGCGCCGTGAGCGGCCGGCCTTCGAGGAAGGGCATCGCGTAGAACCCGAGCCCTTCCGCTTCACCCACGAAATGAATGGGAAGGATGTTCGGGTGACTCAGCCGCGCGATGGCGCGGGCCTCCTGCTTGAACCGGGTGATGCTGGCCGGGCCCCAGGGTACGTCGGAGCGGAGCACCTTGACCGCTAGACGACGGTCGAGCGCGGCATCGAACACCTCGAACACCCGCGCGAACCCGCCGCGGCCGACCAGCCGTCGCACCTGGAACTCGCCGCCGAGGGCGCGGCCCAGGCGCTCGGCCGAATCGCGATCGGGCGGATCAAGGTCTGCGAACGGCTCAGCGCCGTGCCCTGCGCCGATCTCCTGCGCCAAACCACCTCCCCGGTGGGTGCCGACGGCATCGAGTGACGGTCAAGTATATCTCGCGCCCCCGCTCACGCGGAGGGGTCCGGCTCCCTCCCCCGAACCCGCTCCCCTACATTGAACTCCTTTCCCTGAGGTATCAGCACCATGGCAGACCGGTTACGCAGCGCCGCCATCACCGAAGGCGTTCAGCGGAGTCCCAACCGCGCGATGCTGCGCGCGGTCGGCTTCGGTGATGCCGATTTCGGCAAGCCGATCGTCGGCATCGCGAACGGCTACAGTACGATCACCCCGTGCAACGCGGGGCTCGACACCCTCGCCCGCCGCGCGGAGGCGGCGGCCCGCGCGGCGGGCGCGATGCCTCAGCTCTTCGGCACGATCACCGTGAGCGACGGGATTTCAATGGGCACCGAGGGCATGAAATACTCGCTCGTCTCGCGCGAGGTGATCGCCGACTCGATCGAGACCGCATGTGGCGCGCAGAGCATGGACGGCGTCATCGCGGTGGGCGGGTGCGACAAGAACATGCCCGGCGCGATGATCGCCATCGCGCGGATGAACATCCCCGCGATTTTCATC
>JACDDX010000046.1:0-7757 GCA_013816685.1 Gemmatimonadales bacterium | reverse complement strand
CCGTGGGCAAGCACAGTGCGGGCAAGATCGATGACCGTGAGCTCGCCGAGGTGGAGCGACATGCCTGTCCCGGCAGCGGCTCGTGCGGCGGGATGTTCACCGCGAACACCATGTCGAGCGTGTTCGAGGCGATGGGCATGAGTCTGCCGTACTCCTCCACCATGGCGGCCGAGGACGGCGAGAAGGCCGACAGCGCGGCCATCTCCGCGACGGTGCTGGTCGAGGCCATACGGCGCCACATCCTGCCGCGCCAGATCCTCACCCGCGAAGCCTTCGAGAACGGCATTACCGTCGTCATGGCGCTCGGCGGCTCCACCAATGCCGTGCTGCATCTCCTGGCCATCGCGCGCGCGGCGGGCGTGCCGCTGGAGCTGGACGACTTCGAGCGCATCCGCGGGAGGGTACCGGTCGTCGCGGACCTCAAGCCGTCAGGCCGCTACGTCGCGACCGATCTGCACCGGGCCGGCGGCGTGCCGCAGGTCATGAAGCTGCTGCTCGCGCATGGGCTGCTGCACGGCGAGGCACTCACGGTCAGCGGAAAGACCGTGGCCGAGACCCTCTGCGACGTCCCGGACGAGCCGCGCGCCGACCAGGACGTGATCCGCCCGTGGGGGCGTCCGCTCTACGCGCACGGTCATCTGGCGGTGCTCCGCGGGAACCTGGCCACCGAGGGGGCAGTCGCCAAGATCACCGGCGTGAAGACGCCCAGGATGACCGGGCCCGCGCGCGTCTTCGAGTCGGAGGAGGAATGCCTGGCGGCGATTCTCGCCGGCCGGATCCGGGCGGGCGACGTGCTGGTGATCCGCTACGAGGGACCGCGCGGTGGTCCCGGCATGCGCGAGATGCTCGCGCCCACGTCGGCCATCATCGGCGCGGGGCTGGGAGACTCGGTCGGCCTCATCACCGATGGCCGGTTCTCGGGCGGGACCTACGGCATGGTGGTAGGACACGTGTCGCCGGAGGCGGCGAGCGGCGGCACCATCGCTCTGGTGGTGGAAGGCGACCGCATCACGATCGATGCGGAGCGGCGCCTGCTCCAACTCGAAGTTCTCGACGAGGAGATCGCCCGGCGCCGTGCGGCCTGGCGTGCGCCGGCGCCCCGCTATACCGCGGGCGTGCTCTACAAGTACGCCAGGCTGGTGTCGAGCGCGAGTCTCGGTGCGGTGACCGATCTCTAAGCAGGCGGCGCGCGCGATTGCCATCGTGAGCTTCGCGCTCTTTGCCGTGCTCACTGCCCTGGTCTCGACTGGCCGTGCGGATCAGGTCGACCGCAGCGCCATGCTCGCGCTGGCCGCACACCGCACGGCGGCGCTCACCTGGTGCATGCGGGTCATCACCACGGTGGGTTCTGGGGCGATCGAGATTCCGGCGGCGTTGACGGTCTATGCAGGATTGCGGGCGCGAGGGCGGCTGGCTGCCGCGCACACCTATCTGGCGGCCTGTCTCACCGGGTGGGCGCTGTATGCCGTCGTGAAGGTGGCGGTGCACCGCACCCGGCCGCGGATCGTCAGCCGCCTCGCTGCCGGCGCGGGCTGGTACTCGTACCCGTCGGGGCACACGATGCTGGCGCCGCTGGTCTTCGGCCTTGCCGTAATCGCCTGGACCGCGGCCGCGCGCACATCGTCGGACCGGCTGCTGCTCACGGCGGTCGTGGCGGCGCTCGCCTGCGGCATCGGTCTCTCGCGGGTCTACCTGGGACTGCACTTTCCGACCGACGTCCTCGCCGGCCTCGCGCTTGGCACCGGATGGGCCACCCTCTGGGCCCCGCGGGTCGATGCGCTGGTCCTCGCTCCGCGCCCAGTCCACGCCGGAGCGTAATCAGCGCGTGAGCGCAGGCTGCGCGCCGCGCAGCGCACGGATCCGGGACACGATGGCGTCCCCCATCTCTCGCGTGCCCACCGCCCGTTCCCCGGACCGCGCCAGATCCGCTGTCCGCACGCCGTCGTCCAGCGTCGCACCAATCGCGTCATCGACCGCCGCCGCGGCCGCCTCTTCCTTGAGACCGTAGCGCAGCAGCATCGCCGCCGAAGCGATCGCGCCGATCGGGTTGGCCACTCCGCGCCCTGCGATGTCGGGGGCCGAACCGTGCACCGGTTCGAAAAGGCCGGGCCCGTCACCGAGCGAGGCGCTGGGCAGGAGGCCGAGCGAGCCCGCGAGCACGGCCGCCTCGTCGCTGAGGATGTCGCCGAAGAGATTCTCGGTCAGGAGCACGTCCACCATCGCCGGATTGGCGACCAGGCGCATCGCCGCGAAGTCGACGTAGAGGTGATCGAGCCGCACATCCGGGTAGTCCCGAGCCACGCGCGTCACCGTCTCGCGCCAGAGCTGACTCACCTCGAGCACGTTGGCTTTGTCCACCGACGTCACGGCGCTGCGCCGCCGGCGCGCCGCCTCGAAGGCCACGCGGGTCACCCGCTCGATCTCGGCCACCGAATATCGCAGCGTGTTGACGGCCTCGGTCGCCGTCCGGCCCCGCGGCTCGCCGTAGTAGAGCCCGCCAGTGAGCTCGCGCACGATCAGGAGATCCACGCCGGCGAGCGCCTCAGGCCTCAGCGGCGATGCGTGGCGCAGGGCCGGATGAACGGCGACCGGTCGGAGATTGGCGTAGGCACCGAGCAGCTTCCGGAGTGCCAGGAGCCCGGCTTCGGGGCGGCGGCGGCCGGGGGCGTCGGCCAGCGCCGGGTCGCCCACCGCACCCATGAGGATCGCGTCAGCGGCGACGACGCCATCGCGAGTGCGCTCGGGCAGCGAGTCGCCCGCCTCAGCGACGCCGGCCGCGCCGACGGCGTAGCTCTCCGTATCGATGTCGAAGCCGAACACCTCGCCAGCAACCCGAAGGACCCGCACTGCCTCGGCGGTCACTTCGGGCCCGATGCCATCCCCGGGCAGCACGGCGATCGTGTGCCGGGTCACGCGCTGCCTCGCTCAAGCGCGTCGAGGCGCCGCTCGAATTCAGTAATGTTCGCCTCCTCGCGCAGGGTGAGCCCGATTTCGTCGAGCCCCTGAAGGAGCATGTCGCGCCGGTAAGGCTCGATGTCGAAGCGGGCGGTGAAGCCGTCCGGAGCGCTCACACGCTGCGCCTCAAGATCGATGGTCAGCTGGTAGCCGGCGTCACCCGCAGCCTCGGCGCGACGGAAGAGATCGTTGACCTCGGTCTCCGATAGTACGACCGGCAGCAGGCCGTTCTGGCAGCAGTTGCCGTAGAAGATGTCGGCGAAGGACGGTGCGACGATCGCGCGGAAGCCGTATTCGCCGAGGGCCCAGGGCGCGTGCTCCCGCGACGAACCGCACCCGAAATTCGGGCCCGCGACCAGAATGGTCGCTCCGCGAGCGGATGGGCGGTTGAGCTCGAACGCAGGGTGCGGGCGACCGTCGCCCAGATAGCGCCAGTCGTAGAACAGGCTGGGGCCGAAGCCGGTCCGTTCGACGCGCTTCAGGAACTGCTTCGGAATGATCTGGTCGGTATCGACGTTCGCCCGCTGCAGCGCGGCGATCCGACCGGTGTGGCGAACGAAAGGCTGCATCGGTATGAACTCTATAATCGAGATGAATGCCCTGCTGCAACTGACCATCGACGTAACAGCTACGGAACTTACCGGCAGTGATATGACAGGAACCGACGGCTCTATAGTCAGGAGAGTATGGCTACCGATTTCAAAAGCTGACGCACGTCCACCAGTCGCCCTTCGACCGCGGCCGCCACTGCCATGGCCGGGCTCATGAGATGGGTACGGCCGCCCCGTCCCTGCCGGCCTTCGAAGTTGCGGTTGGAGGTCGAAGCGCAGCGCTCGCCCGGACCCAGGATATCCTCGTTCATGCCAAGGCACATCGAGCAGCCGGGGTTGCGCCACTCGAACCCGGCGTCGGCAAAGATGCGGTCGAGCCCCTCCCGCTCCGCGACAGCTTTCACCCGCTTCGAGCCGGGAACTACCATCGCCCTGACCGTGGAGGCGACCCGGCGTCCGCGTGCCACCTCGGCAGCTTCGCGCAAGTCCTCAATGCGGCCGTTGGTGCACGAGCCGATGAAGACCCGGTCCACGGCGAGCCCTTCGAGCTGCGTGCCGGCCCGGAGTCCCATGTACTCGAGCGCGCGCGTGAGCGACTCACGCTCGGCCGCCGTCGCGGCAGCGGCGGGATCGGGAACGCGTCCGGTGATGTCCGTGGTCATGCCCGGGCTCGTCCCCCATGTGACCTGGGGACTGAGGTCGGCCGCATCGATGACGATCTCGCGATCGTACCGCGCGCCGGGGTCGGTGTCGAGCGAGCGCCAGCGGCAGACCGCCGCGGTCCAGGCGTCGCCGGCGGGCGCGCGGTCCCGGCCCTCGAGGTAGGCGAAAGTCGTCTCGTCGGGGGCGACCATGCCGGCCCGGGCGCCGGCTTCGATGGACATGTTGCAGACCGTCATCCGGCCTTCCATGGACAGCGCCCGGATGGCCGCGCCGGTGTACTCGATCACGTGGCCGGTGGCGCCCGCCGTACCGATGCGGGCGATCAGCGCGAGCACGAGATCCTTCGCCCCCACGCCGGCTCCGGGGAGACCCTCGAAGCGGACCTCCATCGTGCGGGGCCGACTCTGCACGATGCACTGCGTGGCCAGCACGTGCTCGACCTCACTGGTGCCGATGCCGAAGGCCAGCGCCCCGAAGGCGCCGTGCGTGCTGGTGTGGGAATCGCCGCAGACGATGATCATCCCGGGGCGGCTGAGTCCGAGCTCGGGGCCGATCACGTGCACGATGCCCTGCCCGGGCGAATCGAGATCGAACAGCTCGACGCCGAATTCGCGGGCGTTGCGGCTGAGGGTGGCCACCTGCGTCGCCGAGGTTGCGTCGGCGATGGGGAGCGCGCGGTCGCCGGTGGACACGTTGTGGTCGACGGTGGCAGTGGTGCGTTCCGGCCGGCGCACCCGCCGCCCGGCGAGCCGGAGACCGTCAAAGGCCTGCGGCGAGGTGACCTCGTGGACCAGGTGGAGATCCACATAGAGCAGCGCGGGTCCATCGCCCGACGGTTTGACGACGTGCGCGTCCCAGACTTTCTCGAACAGCGTCCTCGGCGTCATCGCCCGGCGCCGGCCCTGGCCCGGGAGCCCGCTCCGGCGGTTTCCTCCGACGGCGGTTCCTTCGACGCCGGTTCGTTCGGCGCCGGTGCGTTTGCGGCGGCCGCCGCCGCGCGCTTCCCTTCCTCGGACCACGGCATCATGGCCCGGAGTCGAGCGCCGACCTGCTCCAGCTCGTGGTCGCGGTCGGCCTTCCGCATCCGCTTGAAATTCTCGCGGCCGCTGCGATTCTCCGCCAACCACTCCTTCGCGAACGCCCCGCTCTGGATCTCCTCGAGAATCTTCCGCATTTCGGCCCGGGTCTCCTCGGTCACTACGCGCGGACCGCGAGTGTAGTCCCCATACTCGGCGGTGTCGCTGATGGAATTCCGCATGAACTGCATGCCGCCGCGGTACATCAGATCCACGATCAGCTTGAGCTCGTGGAGGCACTCGAAGTACGCCATCTCGGGACGGTAGCCGGCGGCGGTCAGCGTCTCAAAACTCGCCTTCACCAGCGCGGTGGCGCCGCCGCAGAGTACGGCCTGCTCGCCAAAAAGGTCGGTCTCAGTCTCCTCCTTGAACGACGTCTCGAGCACGCCGGCCCGGGTGCAGCCGATGCCGCTCGCATAGGCCAGCGCATTGGCGAGCGCCTCGCCGCTGGCGTCCTGATGCACGGCCACGAGGCCCGGCACGCCGCGTCCCGCCTCGAACTCGCTCCGCAGCAGGTGGCCCGGGGACTTGGGCGCCACCATGGAGACGTCCACATCCGCGGGCGACGCGATCTCACCGAAGTGGATGTTGAACCCGTGCGCGAACATCAGCGTCTTCCCGGCGCGGAGTCCGGGTCGGATGCCGCTCTCGTAGATCTCCCGGCCGTCCTGATCGGGCGTGAGCACCATGAGCGTGTCGGCGGCAGCGGCCGCCTCCGCGACGGGGCGGACGTCGAGGCCCTCGGCCTCCGCCCTGGGCCACGACGCGCCGCCCTTCCGCAGCCCGACGACGACGGTGGCGCCGCTGTCGCGGAGATTCAGGGCGTGCGCATGGCCCTGACTGCCGTAGCCGATGATACCGAAGGTGCGGCCCGCGAGCCGGTCACGATCGGCGTCGGCATCGTAATACACCCGCATGGGGTCGTTCGTCATGACAGCATCTCGGGAGGAGTGTGAGTGCACAGTGCCACGACGCCGCTCCGGGCGACGTCGAGCACCTCGAAGCGCTCCAGCGCGCGCAGGCAGGACAGGACGAACGCGTCCGAGCCGGTGACTTCGACCACCAGCGCCAGCGGCGTATCGTCGACGACGGCGGCGTTGTAGAGCTGAATCACGTCGAGCAGCTCGGCGTAGCGATCCGGGCGCGCCCGCAGCTTGATCAACGCGAGCTCGCGGGTCACGCCGTCGCGGGCGTCGAAGGTGCTCGCCTCGCGGACGCCCACCACTTTGTCCAGATGCTGCACCGCTCGCGCGGCGGCCGCCTCGTCGGACTGGATCATGATCGTCAGCCTCGAAAGCCCGGGAGCCGCGGCCGGACCGACCGAGACGCTCCGCACCGGCAGGTTTCGCCGCCGGATCAGCCCGACGACGCGGTTCAACGTGATGAGACGGTCGTCGATCAGCGCCAGCACCGCATGCGCGCCCGCGGCACTGACGGTCGGATTTCCAACGGCAGCGCCGGGAGCCAGCGGCGCGCTCACGCCGGGACGAGCCGCGGCGCCACGGTTTCGGCCTCGATCGCCTCGGAGAGCGACGCACCCGGCGGGATCATCGGGTACACGTTCGCCTCCTGCTCGATCATGAATTCCACCAGCGCCGGACCTGGCTGGGCAGTGGCTGCGCGCACGACGGACGATACGTCCTCGCCGCGCTCGACGCGCCACCCCGCGATGCCGTACGCCTCGGCCAGCCGCACGTAGTCCGGGCTCCAGATCGGAGTGGCCGAATAGCGGCGGCCATGGAAGAACTGCTGCCACTGCCGCACCATGCCGAGATAGCCGTTGTTGAAGATCGCCATCTTTACCGGCACGCCTTCCTGCACCATCGTGGCGATCTCCTGCATGTTCATCTGAAAGCCGCCGTCGCCGGAGATGGCCCAGACCGGCTCGTCCGGCCGGGCGAAATGGACGCCCATCGCGGCCGGCACCGCGAAGCCCATGGTCCCGAGTCCGCCCGAGGTGATGTGGGTGTTGGGACGCTGGTAGTGGAAGAGCTTGGCGACCCACATCTGATGCTGGCCCACGTCGGACACGACCGTGCACACACCGCCGGTCTCCTCCTCGATCGCGCCGAGGATCGCCTCCGGCGACAGGCCGCCTCGGAACGCCTCGACGCGGGGGCGCGCCAGACTGCGAATCTCGCTCCCCCACCCCTCGCAGTCACGTGCGCCCACCGCGCCGTGAAGCTGGGCGAGGATGGCGCGCGCGTCTCCCACGAGGCCCAGCGCCGTCGGCACGTTCTTCCCGATCTCGGACGCGTCGAGATCCACGTGGATGATGGTCGCGTTGCGCGCAAAGGCGGCGAGATTGCCGGTGACGCGGTCGTCGAAGCGGAGCCCGACCCCGATGATGAGATCGGCCTGCTGAATGGCCCGGTTGACGTGGACCTCGCCGTGCATGCCCGGCATGCCGAGGTGAAGGCGGTGCGACTCGGGAAAGGCGCTGATGCCAAGCAGCGTCGTGATGACCGGGATGCCGGTCTTCTCGGCAAAGGCGCGGAGCTCGTCGTAGGCC
>JACDDX010000356.1 GCA_013816685.1 Gemmatimonadales bacterium | reverse complement strand
CCTCGACGACGCCGCCGTCGGCATCGTGCGCGAGGCCGGCTTCTCGGCGGCGTGCACGAGCCTGCCGGGCACCAACGATCCCGGCACGCTCGATCACCTGCTGCGCCGCATCGAGATCCGGGGCGACACCACGCTGCACGACTTCGCACTGATGGTGCGGATGGGCACGACCCGCGTACGACACCGGCTCTGGCGGGGCGGGTGAGAGCGGCCGCCGGCGCGCTGTCGGTCGCCGTGTCCACGCGCGACCGGGTCGAGGGCCTTGCGCGCTGTCTCGACGCGGTGCTGGCCGGCTCGATGCTGCCGGCCGAGCTGGTGGTCATCGACCAGAGCGACGGGGACGGCACCGCCGCGATGCTGGAGCGACGGCAATGGCCGGTGCCGTTCCGGTACGCACGGCGGCCGCCGACGGGGCTCTCCGCATCGCGCAACGCCGCGCTTACGACTGCGACCACCGTGGCGCTGGCCGTCACTGACGACGACTGCGTGCCCGATCCGGACTGGGTGGCAACGCTCGCAGGGGCATTCGATACGGACCGTGGTCTGGCTGCCGTGACCGGCCGGGTGCTTCCGCTCGGCCCGCCGGTCGCGGGGCGCCACGCCGTCTCGTCACGCACCAGCGGGGTCGCGCGTGAGTTCGGCGGCCGGGTTTCGCCCTGGCTGGTGGGGACCGGTGCCAACTTCGCCGTCCGCCGATCGGCCGCGCTCGCGATCGGCGGCTATGACGAGCGACTGGGCGTCGGTTCCCTCGGCGGCGCCGGCGAAGATCTCGATCTGCAGGATCGTCTGCTCGCGCACGGCGGCCGGATCCGCTACGAGCCCGGAGCGCTGGTGTATCATGAACGCCAGGAATGGGGCCGGCGCCTCGCGAGCCGCACGAGTTACGGCCACGGGGTGGGGGCATGTTGCGGGCTCCGGCTGCGGCGTCGCGATCTCTTCGCGGTGCCAATGCTGACGTCATGGGTGGTACTGCGAGGCCGGGTTCTCGCGGCCGGGCTCCTGTCCCGGCGCCCCGCGGCCCTGCACGAAGAATGGCTGGTCCTTCGCGGCACCTTGAGCGGGCTCGCCTACGGCTTCCGCGCCGCCGGTGTCTCGCCCGTCACCGAACGTCCCTGACCGGAAGTCGAACGTGCGACGCATACTGCAGTCGTTGCTACAGGCACTTCCGGTACGGCAGCGCCGTCGCATGTCACGCCGACTGCGCCGCCTGATCCGCCCCGCCTGGCTCGGCACCCTCAGGCGGACGGTACCACTCAGCGTGCACTGGGGAAACGATCGCGGCACCGCGATCGACCGGCATTACATCGAGCAGTTCCTCAGTGCGCATCGCGAGGACGTCCGGGGCCGGGTACTCGAAGTGAAGAATCCCGATTACATCGATCGCTTCGGCAGCCGGGTCGAGCACGCGGACGTGGTGGACATCGATTCGACCAATCCGCTCGCGACGGTTGTCGCCGACCTCAGTGCCGCGGACGGCATTCCCGCGGAGCAGTACGATTGCTTCATCTGCACCCAGACGCTGCAACTGATCTATGACACGAAAGCGGCGATCGCCCACGCGCACCGCATTCTCCGCCCCGGCGGCGTGCTGCTCGCGACCGTGCCGTCGGTCAGCCAGATCGTGCATGGACCGGGACTCAAATACGACTACTGGCGCTTCACCGAGCCGTCGTGCCGCGCACTCTTCGGCGACGTCTTCGGGCACGACCGGATCACGGTGCGGACTCACGGAAACGTGCTCACCTGCGTCGCGTTCCTGGCGGGGATGGCTCAAGAAGAGCTGTCGGCGGCCGAGCTTGCGGTTGAGGACCCGTACTTTCCAATGCTGGTGACGGTGCGCGCCGTCAAAGCGGGGGGCCCGGTCGCGCGTGGGTAGCCTGCCCGACTCATCCCTTGTCATCTGCAGCCGCGACCGCCCGGAGCTGCTGGGCGACACCGTCGGATGGGTGCTGGCGGGGGACGCCATTCCCACCGAGATCGTGATCGTCGATCAGAGCACGGTCCCGCACCCAACGCTGCCGACGTTGACGTCTCAGGCGTGCGTCATTCGCTATATCCAGTCGCGCTCGATCGGTCTCTGCCGCGCGCGGAACGAGGCCGTGACCGCTGCGCGCTACGAGCTGCTCGCCTTTACCGACGACGACATGCGCGCGGAACCCGCGTGGTACGGCACCCTGCTG
>JACDDX010000355.1 GCA_013816685.1 Gemmatimonadales bacterium | reverse complement strand
GACCTGACCTGCGCCGCGCTGTTCAGCGTTATACTTGGGGGCGGTTGGACCGAAGGAGCGCGCCGTGACGAGTAGCTTCCGTGTCGAGGTCAGCAAAGACTATCTGGTCTTCGCCTCGGCGCATTTCATTACGTTCAAGGGCCATCAGTGCGAGACGCTCCACGGCCACAACTACCGGGTCGGGGTGGCCGTCGAAGGATCGGTGGACGCCGAGTGTCTCTTCGTCCTCGACTTCAGCGTGCTCAAGCAGATCGCCCGCCGCCTGGTGGACGAGATCGACCACAAGGTGCTGCTGCCGACGGCAAACCCGAAGCTCGCCTACCGCGAGGAGGGGGACCGGATGGCGGTGGACTACTTCGGCGTGCCCACCTACGTCTTCCCCACACGCGACTGCGCGCTGCTCCCGATCGCCAACAGCACCGCCGAGATGCTCGCTCAATACATCGGGCGGGGCATGCGCGACGAGCTCACCCGCCTGGGGCACACGCACCTGACGGCGCTGGAGATCGAAGTCGAAGAGAATTTCGGGCAGTCCGCCACCTACCGCGAGACGCTGGTCGCCGACTGAGCCCGGAGGCGGGCGGCGACCTCTGCCACGTCGCGGGGGCTCAGCCGACCGTCGTGCAGCGCACTCGCCACCAGCGCCGCGTCGCATCCCACATCAGCGAGCCGAACGAGATCCTCGGGCCCGCTCACGCCGCCACCGGACGCCAGCCTCGTGTCCGGCAGCCGGCGACGCAACAGCTCCAGCAGCCGCAGATCCGCGCCCTGGCCCGAACCGACGCGTCCCACATCCAGCACGATGATCGTGCCGGCGCCGGCCGCGGTCGCCGCCATCGCGATCGCCTCGGGCGACGGAGCGGTGAGCGGTGTACCGGCGGCAGGATGCAGCACCGGCCGGCCATCGCGCAGGTCGAGACTGAAGGCGAGGCGGTCGCGCCCAACGGCTCCCACGATTGCGGTCAGGTCGTCCACCCGCTGGAGCGTCTCCAGACCGGCCACCACGATGCCAGCGCCAGCGGTCACGAGCTCCCGGGCACGGTCGGGCTCCGTCGCTGCCGCGTCGACCCACAGTATCGGGACGATCGTCGCCAACGCGCTCAGCAGCTCCTGCTGAACGAGGCCCCCGCCGATGGCGTCGAGGTCGGCGGCGTAACAGCTCCGCGCGCCCACGACTTCGACGTATGCGCGTGCCAGCGCGCGGGCATCGCCGGCGAGGGCGGGAAGCAGCGCCGACACGACCGGCCGGTAGCGTGCCCGGTTGCCGCCGCGCGCGTGCACCGCGCGCCCGAAGGCCAGGTCGAGTACCGGCACGATCTGCATGCGGGGATTCTATGGTGATGCCATCACCCGCGGCACCGGGCGCGACACCGGGCGTGGCACCGGCATGATCCTCGGCTGGGATGTGGGCGGCGTGAACACCAAGGCGGTGCGGATCGATAGGGGCGGGGATGCTCCTCCCCCAACCGCCGCCCGCGCCTATGAGATCCAGCGCGATCCCTCGAGGCTCTCATCGATTCTGCGCGCCGTGCGGGGCGATCTCGGTGACGGCAGGGTCGAGGCGCACGCGATCACGATGACCGCCGAGCTGTCGCAGGCGTTCCGCACCAAGCGGGAGGGCGTGAGCTTCGTCCTCGACGCGTTCGCCGACGCCTTTCCGGCAACGCCGCTCGAGGTGTTCGCCGTCGGCGGACTGTTCGTCTCGCCTGACCGGGCCCGGTCGGAACCGCTGACCGTCGCCGCGTCCAACTGGTACGCGACCGCGGCCCTGGTGGGGCGCTCGGTGCCCGATGCGCTGCTCATCGACATCGGCACCACGACCACCGACATCATTCCGATCGCGGGCGGCGTCCCCGTCGCCGCGGGGCGCACCGACCCCGAGCGGCTCGCGAGCGGCGAGCTGGTCTACACCGGTGCGCTGCGCACGCCGGCCGAGGCGGTGGCGCGGGCGCTACCATTCCGAGGCGGCGAGGCCAGCATCGCCGCGGACGGGTTTGCCCTCATCGGTGATGCCCACCTCCACCTCGGCCGGCTCCACGCCGATGAGTACAGCGTCGCGACGGTCGACGGCCGCCCGGTCACCCGCGAGTTCGCGGGGGAGCGGCTGGCCCGGCTGATCTGCGGCGACCGCGACCTGCTGACCGACGCCGAGATCGACGCGCTCGCCGCCGCGCTCGTCC
>JACDDX010000354.1 GCA_013816685.1 Gemmatimonadales bacterium | reverse complement strand
TCGGCAATCACGTCGGCGACATCGGGCACGCGGTGCAGCAGGTGGCGGAAGGCGCAGGCTTTGGTGTCGTGAAGGAGCTGGTGGGGCACGGCATCGGCGCCCGATTCCACGAGGAGCCGCAGGTCCCGAATTACGGTGTTCCGAAGCGGGGGCCCCGTCTTCTCGAAGGAATGACGCTCGCCATCGAGCCGATGATCACGATGGGAAATCCGACGACGAAGACGCTTCCCGACAAGTGGACCGTGGTCACCGCCGACGGCAGCCTGTCGGCGCACTTCGAGCACACGGTCGCCATCACCGCCGACGGCCCCCGGGTGCTGACGGCTTAGGCTTCGAGCCGCACTCGCACCGCCCGCTCCACCGACTCCGCACGCTCCAGCTTCGCCTTCGGATCCGCCGTCACAGACGCCGCACCCGCACCGCCTTCGTCGGCGTCGCTCCGCGCGGCCCAGTAGGCGCTCCGGGCGGCGGCTGCGGCGAGAAACACGGCGGTTGCGGCGTCCCCCGCAGCGGTGCGGGGCCCATGCTCGAACATCGCGGCTCCAAGCTCGGCGGCCTCCACGGCGAACTCGAGCACCGATCGCTGCACCATACCCGCCCGGTGAAGTGCCGCGCTACGGGCCTCGGTGCGGCGCACACGCTCCGCGTCGGTTCCGCGCGGCAGCGCCAGCGCCGTCAGGAACTCCTCCAGCGCGCTCTTGTCGTCGAGCGCGAGCGCGTGGAGACGCTCCTGAAGCACCAGCGCGCGACCGGCCGCAGCGCCTGCTTCCGCGTGGGCGGGTGCCATCTGTGGACGGGCCAGCGTAAGTCCGGCCACGAGCCGGACCAGCGCGGCCGCGAGCGCCCCAGCGATGGCCGACGCGCTGCCGCCTGCCGGTGCAGGGATCGGTCTGGCGATGGAGTCGTACCAGTCGCCGAGGGTGGCTGGATCGGGGAGGGCGGTCAGGCGGACGCTCGCAGCGTCGCCAGCAGCCACCGGTGGATGGCGGGTGATCCCGCGACGACCCCCGTGTGCTCGGCGCCGATGTCGCGACCCTCGAGGTCGGTCACCAGTCCGCCGGCCTCTCGGATCAGCAGCGTGCCTGCCGCCAGGTCCCAGGCGGACAGATGCTGCTCCCAGAAACCCTCGAACCGACCGGCGGCGACGTCGGCCAGATCGAGCGCCGCCGAGCCGGCGCGGCGGATGCCGCTCACCTGTGGCGTGACCCGGGCGAACTGCGCCTGATAGGCTTTCAGTAGCGAGAGGTCCTTGAACGGAAACCCGGTGCCGATCAGCGCGTGCGCAGGCTCGCTGATGGGCGACACGGCCAGCCGTGTCGCTCCGCACCAGGCGCCTCCATCGAGCGACGCGGCGTAGAGCACGTCGCGCGGGACGTCGAGAACCACGCCCGCCATGAGGCGTCCATTTACCGCGGCCGCGATGCTCACCGCGTAAGCGGGATAGCCGTGAAGGAAGTTGGTGGTGCCGTCGAGGGGATCCACGATCCAGATCAGCCCGTCGGACACGAGCTCCGGACTCAGCTCCTCCCCAACGATGCGGCTCCCGGGGGCCGCGGGCAGCAGCAGGTCGGCGACCAGCCGTTCCGCCGTCCGATCCACGTCGGTGACGAAGTCCCGGTGACTCTTGGCGGTCCAGGCGGCAGGGTCGGCCGGCCGCTCGACCGAGCGCAGATACGCGCCGGCGCGCGTCGCGGCGGTGCGAGCGAGATGCAGTAAGTCCAAGGCAGACAAAATATTGCGGCTCCCACCCGGGCTGGCTAATTTGGCCGTCATGCCACGCATCTTCTCCGGAATTCAGCCCAGCGGCGAACTCCATATCGGCAACTGGCTGGGTGCGGTGCAGAACTGGGTCACGCTGCAGCAGCAGTATGACTGTCTGTTCTGCATCGTGGACCTGCATGCGATCACCGGCAGCTACGATCATGCTTCGCTGGCGCAGCGCACCCGCGACATGGCCATCGGCCTTCTGGCGGCCGGCGTCAATCCGGGACGGAGCGTGCTGTTCGTGCAGTCGCACGTGCCGGAGCACAGCGAGCTGCAGTGGCTCCTTACGACCATCACCCCCCTCGGCGAGCTCGAGCGAATGACGCAGTTCAAAGATAAGTCGCAGTGCGTTGAAAGCATTCCGGCAGGGCTGCTCAACTATCCGGTACTGATGGCGGCGGATATCCTGCTCTATCG
>JACDDX010000045.1 GCA_013816685.1 Gemmatimonadales bacterium | reverse complement strand
ATCGGCGGGAAAAGCGCTGTTCGGTGTCGCGGGGCGTGTCGCAGTGGCCATGCTGGGCTCTCCGGGCAACTGGGCGCGAGTCAGGGGGTCGGAACCGGGCCCGCCAAGGGCCTTGTGAATAAGTTCACATAGTAATATGCGGGTCCCGAGTTCGCCAGTCCGGCGTGCGTCACCATGAGGGCGCTTCCGACGGGTCGATCGGCTCCCGAGGTTGAGCCCCTAGTCGGCTTGCGGTAGATTCCCGAGCCGCGAGGGTGGTTGGTAAGTTGAAGGCCGTCAGGCACTTGTTCTCGTTTGCGTGGACACGCAGAGGGTCGATGAGCGCTGAGACGCGCCGCAAAGGAATCATCCTCGCCGGCGGTTCGGGAACCCGGCTGCATCCGGTGACCCGCGCCATCAGCAAGCAACTGCTGCCCATCTACGATAAGCCGATGGTGTACTACCCGCTGTCGACGCTCATGCTCGGCGGCACGCGCGACATCCTGCTGATCTCGACCCCACACGATCTCCCCGCGTTCGAGCGGCTGCTTGGGGATGGCAGCCAGTGGGGACTCTCCATCTCCTACGCCGCGCAGCCCGCGCCCGACGGCCTGGCGCAGGCGTTCCTCATCGGCCGCGAGTACATCGGCCGCGACGCCTGCTGCCTGGTGCTCGGCGATAACATCTTCTACGGGCATGACCTCAGCCACACGCTCAAGCGGGCGGCGGGACGCACCGAAGGGGCCACCATCTTCGGCTACCACGTACAGAATCCGGGGGCATACGGCGTGGTCGAGTTCGATAGCGCGGGGAGCCCGGTCAGTATCATCGAGAAGCCGGCGCGACCGCGCTCGAATTACGCCGTCACCGGCCTGTATTACTACGACAACCGGGTGGTGGACATCGCGCGCGGAATCCGACCCTCGTCGCGTGGCGAGCTCGAGATCACGGACGTCAACACCGCCTATCTGGAACTCGGCGCGCTCACGGTCGAGCGCCTGGGTCGCGGCACCGCGTGGCTCGATACCGGCACCCACGAGAGTCTGCTGCAGGCCGGGCTGTTCATCGAGACCATCGAGCAGCGCCAGGGACTCAAGATCGCGTGTCCCGAGGAGATCGCCTTCCGGATGGGCTACATCGAGGCGGAGCAGGTGGCACGCCTCGCCGTGCCGCTCGCGAAGACCGCTTACGGACGGTACCTGACGGCGATGATCGAGGAGCCCTCCCCCCGGTGAGCGCTGCCGGATGAGGGTTGCGCGGTGAAAGTCACGGCCACGGCCATTCCCGACGTACTCGTCATCGAGCCCGTGGTTCGCCGCGACGAGCGCGGCTTCCTGGTGGAGACCTGGCACGGGGCCCGGTACCGCGACGCGGGTGTCGCGCTCCCGTTCGTGCAGGACAACCACAGCCGATCGGTCGGCGGAACGCTCCGGGGTCTGCACTACCAGATCGAGTCGGCGCAGGGCAAGCTGGTCCGGGTGGCGGCCGGGGAAGTCTTCGACGTCGCCGTCGATCTGCGGCGCTCGTCGCCCACGTTCGGCCGCTGGGTCGGAGTCACGCTGTCGGGCCAGAGCCACCACCAGCTCTGGATTCCGCCCGGCTTCGCCCACGGCTTCTACGTGCTGAGCCCGACGGCCGACCTGATCTACAAGTGCACGGCGCTCTATGCGCCGGCGCATGATCGGGCGATCCGCTGGGACGATCCTGATGTCGGGATCTCCTGGCCTCTCGACCCGACACGACCGCCGATCCTCTCGGCCCGGGACGCTACCGCACCGCCGTTCGCGGGCGCGGCGACCTACGACTGATCTCCATGCCGACGACGCAGCTGAGGATCGGGCTCGTCACTGGTGCAGGGGGCCAGCTTGGGCGGGCCCTCACCGCGCGCACGCCGGCCGGGTGGCGCTGCGTCGCGTGCGATTCCGCCGCGTTGGACGTGACCCAGGCCGATCAGGTGCGCGAGCTCCTTGCCGGCGAGCGGCCGGCCGTCGTCATCAACGCGGCCGCGTTCACCGGGGTGGACGCTGCGGAATCGCAGGTGGAGCGTGCCCGGGCGGTCAATGCACAGGGAGCGGAGAACGTGGCACTGGCGGCGGTGGCGGTCGGGGCGCGGGTCATCCAGGTGTCCACCGACTTCGTGTTCGATGGTACCCGCGGCACGCCCTATCGTCCGGGGGACACGCCCGCGCCGCTTGGCGGCTACGGACGCAGCAAGCTCGAGGGCGAACGCGCGGTGCTCCGCGCGGAGTCGGGATCGCTGGTTGTACGGACGGCGTGGCTCTACGCGTCCTTCGGTCGCAACTTCGTGCTGACCATGCTTCGATCGATGCGGGAGCGGGACGCGCTCGATGTGGTGGACGATCAGATCGGCACGCCGACCTGGGCCAGCGGACTTGCCGACGCGCTCTGGTACGCCGCGGCGCGGCCCGAGATCATGGGCATCCATCATTGGACCGATGCCGGTGTGGCGAGCTGGTACGACTTCGCGGTTGCCATTCAGGAGGAGGCCCGGGCCGCTGGCCTGCTCGAGCGGAGCATACCGATTCGCCCGATTCCGACGAGCGCGTTTCCCACCGCCGCGAAGCGACCCGCGTTCAGCGTGCTGGACAAGCGGGAGAGCTGGCCCGTGCTCGGCGGCGAGCCGCCGCATTGGCGAACGAGCCTGCGTGCGATGCTCGGGGAAATGGCGCATGGCTGATCTGCTGGTGACCGGTGGTGCCGGATTCATCGGCGCCAACTTCGTGCGCTACTGGCGGGCGGCGCATCCAAACGACCGCGTGATCGTGCTCGATGCGCTCACCTATGCCGGCAATCCCGCCAGTCTGGAGGGTGACGACGGCCGTCCCGTCTCTACCCTCATCCATGGTGACATCTGCACGCCGGGGCTCGCCGAGTCGCTGCTGCGCGAGCACCGGATCGATACGGTGGTGCACTTCGCGGCCGAGTCACATGTGGATCGTTCGATCCACGGACCGGATGCGTTCCTGGAAACCAACGTGCGGGGCACCCACGAGTTGCTGAAGGCGGCGCGCGCTGCGTGGCTGGACGGCGCGTGGACCGGCGGCCCGGTGCGATTCCATCACGTCTCCACCGACGAGGTCTACGGTTCGCTCGAGCCGGACGATCGTCCGTTTCAGGAGACGAGCCCGTATGCGCCGAACTCTCCCTACGCGGCGACGAAGGCGGCCTCCGATCATCTGGTCCGGGCCTATCATCACACCTACGGACTGCCGGTCACGACCAGCAACTGCTCCAACAACTACGGCCCCTATCAGTTTCCCGAGAAGCTGATTCCGCTGAGCCTCGTCAACGCGCTCGGGGGCAAGCCGATGCCGATCTATGGGGACGGAATGAACGTGCGTGACTGGCTGTACGTGGGCGACCACTGCCGCGCTATCGACCGAGTTCTCTCGGACGGCCGAGTCGGCGCGGTCTACAGCGTCGGCGGCCGGAACGAGTGGACGAACATCGCGGTGGTGCGTCTCTTGTGCCGGCTGCTCGACGGCGCCTTTGGGGCCGACGCCGGACTCGCCGCCCGCTTTCCGGATGCACCGCCCGCGCGCGGACGCCAGACGTCGACGCTGATCACGTTCGTACGCGACCGGCCGGGGCACGACCGGCGCTATGCGATCGACGCCGACCGGATCGGGCTCGAGCTGGGCTTCCGCCCATCGGAGAGTTTCGAGACCGGATTGGAGCGGACGGTGGCGTGGTACCTGGCGAACGAGCGCTGGTGGCGAGCGGTCATGGATGGGAGCTATCGCGAGTGGACCGAACGGCAGTACGGCGCGACGGCGGGTTAACTTCGTGACCGTGGATGCTTCCGAGATGACGACGCCCGATGTGAAGACGCCCGACCTGACACGGCCCGATTACAAGCAGCGCTTCTACGAGCGCTACTACTCGAGTCATGTGGCAGGACGCGACGGCAGTGCATCCGCCCGAATGCTGCAGGGCCGGGCAAGAATCTACGACGCCGGCTGGACCCTCCTCTTCCCACCCGATCGCTCGGCCGCGATCCTCGACGTCGGTTGCGGCCCGGGCGACCTGCTCTGGTGGCTGCAGCGCCGCGGGTACGCGGACGCTCACGGGATCGACATCAGTCCCGAGCAGATCCGCATCGCCCGCGCGCTCGGTGTGGCCGCCGTCGAGGAAGCGGACCTCCGCTCCTACCTCGCAACCCGCCCCGCTCAGTTCGACCGGCTCATCCTGCGCGACGTGCTCGAGCACCTGACCCGTGACGTCGCCATCGAGACCCTCGATAGCTGTCGCGCGGCGCTGCGATCCGGTGGACGCCTGATCGTGCAGGTCCCAAACGCCGAGTCGCCGCTCTGGGGACGGATCCGCTACGGGGACGTCACCCACGAGATGGCGTTCACCGAAAGCAGTCTCCGCCAGATCTTCGCGGTGACCGGATTCGGACAGGTCGAATTCCATCCGGCCGGTCCGGTGCTGCGCGGGCCGCGCGACCTGCCGCGCCATCTGCTTTGGAAGTGCGTGGAGGTTGGGTACAAGCTGCTGGTGTTCGCTGAGACGGGACGAGCCGGCGCGGTGGTGACCGAGAGCATCATCGCGGTCGCGGCGACGGGCGCATGAGCGACGGGCGCATGAGCGACGGGCGCATGAGCGACGGTGAGAACGGACGCCGGCCGGGCATCCTGCTGATCGGCAATTATCCGCCGCCGTTCGGCGGTGTGCCCAAGCATCTTGAAGACCTGGCGGCCCACCTGGTGGACGTCGGCTGGGATGTGCACGTTCTCGCCGGCGGCACGACCGCGACGACCGTTCATGCGGGTGTTACCGTCCATGCGGGTGTTACCGTGCATCGGGACGATCGCAGCGTCGCGCGACGGCGTGCGGAAACAATTGCGTTTCTCGCCGCAGCCCGCACCGGCCCCCACCGGCGACGCATCTTCGAGCTGCGCCGCTTGACGCCGCTGCGGTTCTGGCTCGCCGCCGTCACCCGGGCCGTGCTGGCGGCGCGCATCGTCGAGCGACACTCCATTGATGTCGTGAGCGCGTACAATTTGCTCGGCGGCGCGCCGGTCGGCGCGCTCGTCAGTGCGATGTACGGTGTGCCGCTGGCCGTTACGAATCTTGGTGAGATCCACAGTCACCGCGCGGAGCTCGAGCGCATCCGACCACTCGTGCGGCACCTGACCTCCACCGCGAGAATGCTGTTCGCCCCGACCCGGCACTGTGCCTCGAGCTATCGCACGCTCGGACTGGACCCGCACGTGCGGGTGGTGCACCATGGCGTCAGGATCGAGCCCATCGCCTCGCTGCCGCGCCGAGAATCCGCGCTCGCGGAGCTCGATCTCCCGGCTCAGGGGTCGGTGATCGGCTTCATCGGTCGTATGATCCACGACATGGGGCTGCATACGGTGCTCGCTGCCCTGCCGGCCATGTTCGATCGTTCTCCCGACCTGCGGGTGATCATCGCAGGTGCGCAGGGCGAACTCACCGCCGAGGCGCACGCCGCGCGGGTGCGCCACCCCGGCCGCGTCCATGTCCTGGTCGATGTGCCGGAGTGGAGACTGCCCTTCATTCTTTCCGCCCTGCATGTCCTCGCCGTTCCTACGCTCGGTGCCCGCGCGTGCGGCAGCCTTGCCGCGGCTGAGGCGATGGCGGCTTGCCGGCCGGTGGTGGCTGCACGAGTCGGCGGGATTCCGGAATTCGTGGCGGACGGGGAGACGGGAATCCTCGTAGCTCCGGACAGTCCTGAGGAATTGACTCAAGCGGTGCTTGCACTGATCACGTCGGCTGGCAGGATGGAGGCTTTTGGACGAGCGGGACGGGTGAAGGTCGAGGCCGAGTTCAACAGGGATGTAACGAGCCGACAATTCGCGACCGCGTTCCGCTCGATGCTGCCCCGGAAGATCGCATGACCGAAAGCGGTGGAAATCCGCTCGACGACGGACACCATCAGTTCGATGCGAGGAGGTTGGCCGGAAGGCGGACGATCGCGTGGTCACTCATCCAGCAGATCGGCAGCCAGGCCGTCAACTACATCGTGTTCCTCATCCTCGCCGTCGTGCTTCCACCCAGCGACTTTGGCGTCGTTGCGATGGCGTCGGTCTGGCTCGCGATCCTCGGCGCCTTCGCTGAAAGCGGCTTCGGGGCGGCACTGGTCCAGCGGGCCGAACTCCGACCGTCGCACGTCTCCACGACCTTCGTGATCAACCTGGCCGCGGGGGTGATGCTGGCGGCGCTCGGGGCAGCCCTCGCATTCCCTGCGGCGGCCCTCTACCGCATGCCGGCCGTTGCGCCGGTCATGACCGTGCTCGCCGCCGCGTTCGTCATCCGATCTCTCTCGCTGACTCAGGCCGCCCTGGCACAACGCGCAGTGAATTTCCGCGCGCTGGCCATGCGAGATGTCGGGTCCAACGTCGCGGGCGGCGTGGTCGGGGTCGGAATGGCGTTGGCTGGGTATGGCGTCTGGAGCCTCGTCGGCATGACCCTGGTGGGCGCCTCCGTTGGCACCGTCCTGCTCTGGCAGGTCACGAGCTGGCGCCCGCGCTGGCACGAGGTCTCACGTGCCGCGGCGGCCGAGCTCTGGCCGTACAGTTCGCGCGTCCTGGGGTTCAACTTCTTCAAAGCGATCTCCCAGAATACCGACCGACTCGTCATCGGCTTTACGCTGGGCGCCCACGCCGTCGGGCTGTACGCCTTCGCATCCCGTCTAATCATCCTGCCCGTTACCGTGATTGTCGGTGCCTTCGGCAATTATCTCTTTCCCGAAGTCGCTCGCTGGCAGCACGACCCAAGAGCGGTACGGGCGCTCATCCGACGCACGAGCCGGCCCATGTTGGCGATCGTTCTCCCCGGTCTGGCAGGCATGGTGATGATGGCCCCTGCCGTTGTGACGCTGTTCGGCACGCAGTGGCGGGAGGCGGCGGTACTGGTGCAGGTGCTGTCGGTCGCGGCACTCATGCAGGTGATGTACTCGCCCACGGGACAGCTCATGAAAGGGCTGAACCGACCGGGCCTCCTCCTCGCCTGGGCCATCGGCTTTACCCCGGTGGTCGCGGCGGCACTCTGGGTGGGGTCGCGCTGGGGCGTAGCAGGGACTGCAATCGCGTTTTCGGTCATCCACGTGGTCTGCCTGCCGGTCATCCTGTACATTGCCCGCCGTTTGGCAGACGTCCGGTTGGCAGATCTGGTCGGCGTCGGCTGGCCAGCCGGCCTTGCGACTCTCGCGCTCGTCGCCTGTCTGGAGGTTGGGGTCGCCCAGGCTCCGGTATACGGGCGCTCCAGCCTGGTCGCCGCAGCATTTCTTGGCAGCGCGCTGTACTGTGTCGTCCTGGCTCGGCTCAGCCCATCGCTGACCGCAGCCATGAACGGCTGGCTGCGACGTCGTACCGGGGTACGGAGGGCCTAGATGAACGAGGCGGAATGAGCATGCTTGAAGCACTGAAACTTGCGGTCGTCAAACTACCGCTCGTCCGTCAGGCCGCCGCAGCGTTGGGAATAGGTCCTCACACGTTTCGCAGCTCGGAACACTACTGGGAACAGCGGTACGCGCACGGCGGAACGTCAGGTCGAGGGTCCTACGGACCGCTCGCCGAATGGAAGGCAAAGTTCATCAGCGAGTTTCTGATGCAGGAAGGTGTCACGAGCGCCATCGAATTCGGCTGTGGTGACGGGAATCAGCTCTCCTTGGTGCCCTACCGGAACTATGTCGGGCTCGATGTCTCACGCGTCGCAATCCGGACTTGCGCCAAACGCTTTTCCGACGACTCTGCCAAGAGCTTTTTCCTTTATCACCCCGAAGGGTTTGCGGATAACCTCGGAGTCTTTCGCGCCGAGCTGACGCTCTCGCTTGACGTCGTGTATCACCTCGTGGAGCAAGCGACGTTCGAGGCGTACATGCGGCACCTGTTTGGTGCGGCGAGGAGATACGTCATCATCTATTCCAGTGACACGGACGCCCCGAGCCCGGATCGGCATGTCCGGCATCGGCAGTTCACTGCGTGGGTCGCTCAGCATCTCGGGGAGTGGCGCCTCCGGACCCGGGTGGCCAATCAGTATCCGCTGGGCGACGGGCCAGGGGAGGGGTCGTTTGCCGATTTTTACGTCTTCGAGCTAGCGGTGAATGCGGGAGCGCCGGCATGACGACATCCGGAGCGCTCAGGTCGCTCGTGGTTGAGGGGACTCTGATCTCCGACCAGGCCGATGCCTACGTCATCGCCGAGGTCGGCCACAACCACCAGGGCGACATCGAGAAATGCAAGGCGCTGTTCCGGGGAGCCAAGGAGTGTGGCGTCGACGCGGTGAAGCTGCAGAAGCGTGACAACCGGACCCTCTACACCCGCGCGATGTACGACAAGCCGTACGACAACGAGAACAGCTTCGGCGCCACCTACGGGGAGCACCGCGAAGCGCTCGAGTTCAACCGCGAAGAGTACCTCGAGCTGCAGCGCTACTGTCGGTCGATCGCCATCACACTCTTCGCGACCGCCTTCGACATCCCGAGCGCCGACTTTCTCGCGGCGCTCGACATGCCGGCCTATAAAATCGCCTCGGGCGACCTCCGGACCCTCCCGCTCCTGCGGCACGTAGCCCGGATCGGGAAGCCGATGATCGTAAGCACCGGCGGCGCCACCATGGAGGATGTTGTTCGCGCTTACGACACGATCATGCCGATCAACCCGCAGCTGAGCTTCCTGCAGTGCACGGCGGCCTATCCGGCCGAGGCCGAGCAGCTGCACCTGAATGTGGTGACGACATTCCGCGAGCGGTTTCCCGAGCTGGTCATCGGCCTCTCGGATCACGAGAACGGCATCGCGATGGCCGTCGCGGCCTACGTCCTTGGCGCCCGCATCGTGGAAAAGCACTTCACGCTGAATCACACCTGGAAAGGCACCGATCACGCCTTCTCGCTCGAGCCGATCGGCATGCGAAAGCTGGTGCGGGATCTCCAGCGCACGCGCCTGGCGCTGGGGAGCCGCAAGAAATGCCCGCTCCCCGACGAGGTGTCGCCACTCCGGAAGATGGGCAAGAAGCTCGTGGCGAGCCGGGCCCTGCCCACCGGTCACGTACTCGGGGAAGCGGACGTGGCCATGCGCTCGCCCGGCGACGGACTCTCGCCAGTGCACTACGACCGGGTCGTGGGGCGCACACTGCTGCGTGCGCTCGCGGCCGAGGACGATATCACCTTTGAGGTGCTGGACCAGGGCGAGGCGGAGTGAGTGGCGCGCTGCGCGGCCGAGTCGCGCTGGTGACCGGTGCGCTCGGCCGGCTGGGGCCGGTCTGGTGCGAGGCGCTGCTGAGCGAAGGCGCCGAGGTCATCGGCGTGGACCGGAGCGAAGCCACGCCGTCGGCGGCCTGGATCCGGCTGGAGCGCGAGGCAAACGGCCGCCTGCACACCGACCGGGCCGACGTGCTCGACCGCGCCGCGCTCGAGGCGGTGCGCGGCCGCG
>JACDDX010000044.1 GCA_013816685.1 Gemmatimonadales bacterium | reverse complement strand
CAGCAGCGCGCGGACCTGCCCCCGCGAGAGCGCGCGCAGCGTCGGCGTGATGCCGTTGAGCGCCCAGCCGCTGCCCTCGCCGTCGAGCATCTCGGTCACCAGTTTGCGCTCCTGCGCCCTCTCCCAGGTCTCGCGGACCGCCAGCGTGCCCGCGTGGACCGACCCGAGGGTGGCGTCTTTGGGATTGAGCTTGGCCGTGCCCAGCAGCCGGTCGGCTAGGTAGGTATGCAGGAACGGCTCGACCGCGCCGGCCTCGGTGCCGGTGCCGGCGAGCACGATGCCCCGGGCGGGCTGGCGCCGATCGAGCGTGAAGAGCTGCCGGGCGATGGCCTCGTAGTGGCGCTGCTTCTCTTCCCGGATCCGGTTGTTGTAGGCGTGCTCGCCCCAGCCGCCCGATCCGCCCTGATCGGCGTGGAAGCGCTTGCCCCGGGTAGCGTCGGCGCGCAGGCCAGGAAGCTCACGCGCCTCGAATGCGGTGACCTCGAAGAACCGGGCGCTGGTTCGATCGAGCACGACGGTCAGCAGGCGGCCGAACTCATCCTCCAGCGAGGCCAGTTCCCGAACCAGCGGGGTCGCGTCGACGCCCAGTCGCGAGCGGTAGACCAGCGGCAGCGGAAGGGTCTCGAACAGCGCGAGGCCTTCGCAGGCGAAGATGGCGATGCCCTGGGTGTGGGGAAGATTGCCCGGCGCGCGCAGATGCTGCTGAACCCGCTCGAGGTCGCGCAGCACGGCGTCATGCTCCTCCCGTCCGAGCTTGAGCCGAGGCAGGCCCTGCGCGACGGCCTTCGCGCGATTCTTCAGCTTGATGAGGTACTTGTTGCGGCTGCGGTCGCGCGGCTCGAGCTTGAGATAGCAGCTCACCACCCGATGGCGGCCGGGCTTGACCTCCGTGAGTCGGTCACGCTGCTCGGCGAGGGCCGTCGGGGCGATGCCGTCAGAAGAAGACCGGTTCGCGGTAGCTGCCATAAATTTCCTCGAGCACATGCCGGATCTCGAACAGCGTGCAGTAGGCACGCGCGCAGTCCAGCATGGCGGGTATGATGTTCTGGGCGGAGCCAGCCGCGGAGTGGAGCGCGTCGAGCCGCCGGGCGACGAGCGCGCCGTCACGCTGCTGACGGAGGTGGGCCAGCCGCTCGCGCTGAGTCCGTCCGGCGGCATCGCCCACCTTCAGGATTTCCACCGGCGCCTCCGCCTCCTCCTCGAAATCGTTGAGCCCCACGATCGTGCGCCGTCCGCGCTCGACCTCCGACTGAAAGCGCATCGACGAATGCGCGATCTGGCGCTGAAACCAGCCGGTCTCGATGGCGCGCACGACCCCACCCTGCGCCTCGATCTCGGCAAACAGCCCTTCGGCTTCGCGCTCGAGCGCGTCGGTGAGGGCCTCAAGGTAATACGACCCGCCCAGCGGGTCGGCCACATTGGGCACGCCGGTCTCGTACGCCAGGATCTGCTGGGTGCGGAGCGCGATGCGCACCGACTCCTCGGTGGGCAGCGCCAGCGTCTCGTCGAAAGCGTTGGTGTGCAGTGACTGGGCGCCGCCAAGCACCGCCGCGAGGGCCTGGTAGGCGACCCGCACCACGTTGTTGTGCGGCTGTTGCGCGGTGAGCGTCACGCCGGCGGTCTGGCAATGGAACCGCATCCGCCAGCTCCGCTCGTCGCGGGCGCCGAACCGTTCGCGCATGTGCCGGGCCCAGATCCGCCGCGCCGCGCGCAGCTTCGCGATCTCCTCGAAGAAGTCGTTGTGCACGTCCCAGAAGAACGAAAGCCTCGGCGCGAATCCATCCACGTCGAGGCCCCGCTCGCGTCCGTGCTCGACGTAGCAGAAACCGTTGGCGAGGGTGAAGGCGAGCTCCTGCGCGGCGGTGGCTCCCGCCTCTCGGATGTGATAGCCGGAAATGGAGATCGTGTTCCACTTGGGCGTGTGATAGGACGCCCACTCGAAGAGGTCGACGATGATCTTGAGCGCGGGCTCCGCCGGATAGATCCAGGCGTGCTGCGCCATGTACTCCTTCAGGATGTCGTTCTGAATGGTGCCCTGCAGGTCAGCGATAGGCACGCCCTGGCGCTCGGCAGCCGCGACGTAGAAGCAGAACAGCATCGCCGCGGGGCCGTTGATCGTCATCGAAGTCGAGACCTCGCCCAGCGGAATCCCCTCAAAGAGCGTCTCCATGTCGGCGAGACTGGAGATGGCGACGCCGCATTTCCCCACCTCGCCCTCGGAGCGCGGATGGTCGGAGTCATAGCCCATCAGCGTCGGGAAGTCGAAGGCGACCGACAGCCCGGTCTGTCCCCGCTCGAGCAGGAACTTGTACCGTGCGTTGGTGTCTTCGGCCGTGCCGAATCCCGCGAACTGTCGCATCGTCCAGAGCCGGCCGCGGTACATCGTGGGGTGGATGCCGCGGGTGAACGGATACTGGCCGGGAAGCGTGGTTGCACCGAAGCCATCGGCGGGCTGATCGAGCGACGTGTAGACGGCGTTCACCGCGCTGCCGGAGACCGACGTGAAGTCGCTGTCAGTCCGGAGCGGCAGCTTGGCCGCGGCCGCCCGCCACCGCGCCACCTCGTCGCGAAGCCGGACCAGTTCACGTTCCTGCTGCGCCAGCCGGAGCGCGACTTCCCCGCCGAGATCCGCGCCGGACGCCGTCATGGACGCGCTCCCTGTTTGATGCCGTCGAGGACGGCGCCGGCCAGCTCATAGGGGCTGATCCGTCCGCCGATCACGTCATCCAGCCGCTCGGCGATGACCCGTTCCGCCCCCGTCTCTTCCCAGACCCACCGACGGGTGGCGCGGTCCACCACCTCGCGGGTCCGCTCCCGCAGGCGGCGACGGCGCCGGACGTCCAGCTCTCCGCTCTCGACCAACCAGGCGTGGTGGCGATCGAGGGTCACCAGCAGCTCATCGATGCCCTGACCCCGGGCCGCAGCGGTCAGGACGACAACGGGTGACCACGGCGCGAACTCGGCGGGCGCCAACGGAGTCGCAGCGCCGTCGGCCGCCGCGCTGCCACGCACGCCTGAGCGCGCTCCCCCCCGAATGCCGTGATGCGCCGGCACGTGCTTCATCACGTTGCCGCGTCGGATGTCCAGCGAAATTTCGATCTCGTTGCGCAGCTTGTCAGCGCCGGGGCGGTCGGCCTTGTTGACCACGAAGAGATCGGCGGCTTCCATGACGCCCGACTTGAGCGTCTGAATACCGTCGCCCGACTCAGGCACCAGCGTCAGCACCGTGGTGTCGGCCATGCGCGTGACGTCGAGCTCGGACTGTCCGACCCCGACCGTCTCCACCAGAATCCGCTCGAAGCCCGCGCCGTCGAGCAGGTCGCAAACTTCGCGTGTCGTCGTCGCTAGGCCTCCGAGCGAGCCGCGGCTGGCCATGGAGCGGATGAACACACCGGGATCGAGGGCGACCGATTCCATGCGGATCCGGTCGCCAAGGAGGGCACCGCCGGTGAATGGGCTGGTGGGGTCGACCGCGACCACCGCCACTCGGAGGCCGGAGCTGCGAAAGGCGCTGACCAGACCTTCGACGAGTGTGGACTTACCGGCGCCGGGTGGGCCGGTGATTCCGATGCGGCGGGCCCCGCCGAGCGAGGGATGGACACCCGCGAGCAGGCGCTCGAAACCGGGCCGCGCATTCTCGACCATCGTGATCGCCCGGGCCAGCGCGGCGGTCTTCCCGGCGAGCAGGTCGGCAAGCGCGAGGTCGGAATCCATCGGTGAAAGGTCGCCCGGAACCGACTGATGGGGCAAGCCGCAAACGCACTAGTCGGCTTCCGAGCCTCCGAGCTCGCGCGATGCAACGCGATGCATGGCCACCACCACCACGATGCCCGCGACCACAGCGGCGAGCAGCCACAACTCCAATCGCTGAACCTTGCCGAGGAGCGCGGTCGCACTGCCGCTGAGGAGATAGCCGATGCCGCCGAATACGCCGGCGCCGAGCAGGCAGCCGAGGCCGTCGATGAGCACGAACCGGGGGAAACTCAGCCCCTGGAGCCCCCAGAACACCATGCTGGCCGCCTTGGTACCGTACACGAAGCGCGATGCGACCAGTTGCCAGGGGCCGATACGATGCGCCATGCGCTCGACAGACGGGCCGACCCGCCGGTAGAGGCGGCCCTCCCGGAAGCGGCGTCCGCGGAGCCGGCCCAGACCGTACCAGCCGCAATCGGCGACGAATCCGCCCAGCGCCCCCGCGATCAGCGCGGCGGGAAAGGCGAAAACGCCAAGCCGGGCGACGACGCCCGCGAGGATCAGCGTGAGGTCGCCTTCGAATGCCGCGCCGATGGCGACCGCGGCGAGTCCGTGCCGGACCAGGAAGGCCTGCAGATGATGGCCCATGCGCTCAGGCGGAGGGCGGTGGTGCGACCATGTCGACGACGCCGCGCGCGTACTCCCGGAGCGTCGTTGGCAGTCCCGGCACCTGCATCAGCGGCCCGGCCACGAGCGGCGCAGCCGGAGTGGGTTCTGGAAGAGGTGATTGGGCAGCAGGAAGATGACGAGGAACAGCCCGAAGGCGAGCACGAGTCCGACCACCAGCACCGCCAGCCGCCGCGTGGCCAGGTAGATGACGCTCGCGATCAGGGCGATCGTGAAGGCGAAGAGCGCGAGCAGTGCCCGGCGCACCTGCTGCGCCAGGAATCGCTGCAGCTCGAGGCTGTCCCGCGGATGCCAGCGGACCCTGAGCTCCTCGCGCTCCACCCGCCGCAGGATGTCCCTGAGCGTCCGCACCGCGGATGCCGCGTCGAGCGTCCAGTCGGTGAGCCGGGTGCGGACGTCCCCTTCGGTGCCCTGGAGAAGCCGGACCGCCGAGCGTGCCGCGACAGGGCGGGCGACGGCGAGCACGTTGAAATCGGGATCGTACCGGAGCCCAATCCCTTCGACGAGTACCGCCGCGCGGCCGAAGTAAACCAGGTTCGACGGCAGCATGAGCGGCCAGTCGTAGAAGGTGCGGAGCACCTCCTCGACGACGCGCTGGATCTGGCGGGACGACAGGTCGTCCTTCTGGACCACGGCCATGAGGCGCTGCGCGGCGTCGCGGATGGTGCCCCGATCCACTTCCGGATCGAGAATTCCGAGCTCGTAGAAGCCGCCGATCACTCCGTCCACATCCTGACGGACGACGGCGAGTGCCGTCTGCATCAGACGCCTGCGCGTGTCCACGTCGACCCGCAGCACCATGCCGAAATCGAGCAGCACCAGCCGGCCGTCGGGTGCCACCATCAGGTTGCCGGCGTGGGGATCGGCGTGAAAGACGCCGTCCTCCAGCATCATCTTGACGTACACCTCGATCACCGCTTCCACGAGCGCGCCGAGCCGGATGTCGCCCCGGGCCAGCCGGTCGTGCAGCCGGTCCACATGGGTGCCCTCGATGAACTCCAGCACCAGCACCCGCTGGCGGGTGAGTTCCTGCTCGACGGCCGGCACGATCACCCGCGCGTTGCCGGCGAAGTTGCGGCGCAGCTCCTCCGCGTTGCGCGCTTCCTGCCGGAAGTCCAGCTCGTCCGAGACCCGCCGGGAGAACTCGGTGACGATCGCGCTGATGGCGCGAACCTGGTGGCTGGGAAAGAGCGCATTCAGCAGGAACAGGATCCGGAACGACACCTCCAGATCCTGCCGCACCAGCTCCTCGACTCCCGGCCGGAGCACCTTCACCACCACTTCCCGGCCGCGATAGGTGGCACGATGCACCTGCCCGAGCGATGCCGCGGCGAGCGGCGCCGCATCGAAACGATCAAAGAGCGCCGCGGGCTCCTGTCCCAGTTCTTCCCGGATGACCCGCTCGGCGACGCCCGGTGCGAGTGGCGGCACGCGGTCGGTGAGCGTGCCGATCGCGCTGAGGTAGGGCTCCGGCAGGATGTCGGCCCGAGCGGCGAAGATCTGCGCCAGCTTGATGAAGGTGGGGCCGAGCTCGGCCACGGTAGTGGCGAGACGCTCGGCGCGCCGGCGATGGCGTTCAACCGAGCGTCGCGCCGGCCGCCCGACGATCAGGAAGCGTCGCCGGTCCACCAGAAAGGCGACGACGAACGGCAGTAGTTGGAAAAAGACCTGAACCGCGCGCATGCGCTGGCGTCCTCCTCAGCCCAGCATCCAGCCCGCGAGGCCCAGGAGCAGCAGGAAGCCGCACACGTCGGTGAACGTGGTGACGAAGATGGAGGACGCGATGGCGGGATCGATGCCGAGGCGCTCCAGCAGGATGGGGATGAACGCGCCCGCGAAGCCGGCGACGAGCAGATTGACCGCCATGGCGAGGAAGACGACGATGCCAATCCGCGGTTCTCCGCCGACGAGGGCGGCGACGATCCCGACAACGACGCCGATGGCGAGGCCGTTGGTGAATCCGACGCCGATCTCCTTGCCCACGACCCGCAGGAAGAGGTGCGGTGGAATGAGTCCGAGCGCCAGGCGCCGCACGGTGACCGCGAGCGCCTGGGTCCCGGTGTTGCCGCCCATGCCGGCGATGATCGGCATCCAGACGGCCAGCGCGACGGTGTGCTGCACCGTCTCACGGAACAGATACACCACGCCGCCCGCGAGAAACGCAGTGAGCAGATTGACGTAGAGCCACGGGAGCCGGCTCCGCACCGCACTCCGCCAGCTCGCTGCGAGCTCCTCGTCGGCCGACACGCCGCCGAATTTGAGCAGGTCCTCGGTGGTTTCGGCCTCGAGGACGTCGACCACATCGTCGAAGGTGACGCGGCCCACCAGCCGGCCACTCTCGTCCACCACCGCGACGCTCGGCAGGTTGTAGCGGGCCATCAGCCGAGCCACCTCCTCCTGATCGAGCTCGGGTGTCACGTAGATGTCCGCCACGCTCATGAAGTCGCGGACCATGCGACCGGGCGGGCTGAGCACGAGGTCCTTGAAGGGCAGAATCCCGACGAGGTGCCGGTCGCCGTCGACCACGAAGACCTGGTAGAAGTCCTCGACCTCCTCTGCCTGGCGCCGGATCTCCTCCAGCGCTTCCGCGGCGGTGATCGAATCACGCACATTGACCATGTGCGTCGTCATCCGACCGCCGGCGGACTCCTCGTCGTAACGCAGGAGCTCGTCGACACCGGCCCGATTCTCGATCTCGTCGAGGATCGGCTCCCGGGTCTCGGGCGGGAGCTCGCCCAGGATATCGGCGGCGTCATCATCCTCGAGCTGCTCGACGATGACGGCCGCCTGTTCGGGATCGAGGGCCGCCAGGGTCGCCTCGGCGTGCGATTCCTCCGACATTTCTGCCAGCGCCTGGCTGGACAGGTCGGGGGGCAGCGCCCGCACCACGATCAACCGCTCGTCATCCCCGAGTTCGGCGAGCACGTCGGCGAGATCGGCCGGCTCGACGTCGTGCGCCCGGCGGACGAACTCCTGGATTCGACCGCCGCGCACCAGCCCGACCATCTCCGCGAGCGGATCGGCGATGTCGCTCATGCGGCCGTGTGCGGCAGCGCGATCGGCGGCGTGCCGCCATCGCGGATGAGGAGGCGGTCCACCCGCGTCAGGGTGGCCGACAGGACGTCGAACTCGAGTCCGGCAATCAGGAAGCGCTCGCCGGGATTGGGAATTCGGCCGGCCCACTCCACCAGCAGCCCGCCGAGTGTCGTCGAGCGTCCCGACGGCAGCGTCACGCCGAAGCGCAGTTCGATCGCGTCGGCCGGCACGTTGCCGTCGGTCTCGAAGAGTGCGGGAGCGCCCGCCGGCGCGGGACTCGCCTCCTCGTCGTGCTCGTCATAGATCTCGCCGACGAGCTCCTCGAGCAGATCTTCCAGCGTGGCGATGCCGAGGGTGCCGCCGAACTCATCGAGCACGACCGCGAGATGGCGCCGTTCCCGCTGCATGTCGAGCAGCAGATCGCCGCAGGCGCGGCTGGCGGGCGTAACGGCCACCGGCCTGACCGGCAGCGGATCGCCGGGTCGCAGCTTGAACAGATCGAAGGCGTGCAGCATGCCGATGATGTCGTCGAGGGTGCCGCGATAGACCGGGATCCGACTGTACCCGCTCTGCGCGAATACGGCGCGGATGTCCTTCAGCGCGGCGTGCTCCTCCACAGCGACGAGCTCGGTGCGCGGCGTCATCACTTCCCGGGCCGGCCGCGCGCTGAAGGCCATGACGCCGCCGACCATCTTCATCTCCTCGCTGGCCTCGAGCCCGACCGCGGCGCCCTCGCGCCAGATCGAACGGAACTCGGTCGCGCGGATCGCGGTGCGCGCCGGCAGGAGAAGACCCAGAACGCGGGACCAGGGGCGCAGGAGCGGCCTCACCCGGTCGGCGACCGCCTCGGCGCGGGGCCGGGTGAGCCAGCGGGGGACGAGATACGCGGCGAAGAGCACGACCGGGACGGCGAGCAGCGCCAGGATGCCGACGAAGCGGGGGCCGGTCGACCCGGCGATGAGCGCAGGAATGGCGGCGCCGACGAGGAGCACACCAAGCGAGGTGGTCGCGGACGCGGCGGTGAGATCGTTGTCGATCTGCGCGAGCCACGAGAGCGTCGGCGCCGAGCCCCGCAGTCCCCGTCCGACCACCCGGGTGAGCTCCGCCCGGCTGACCGCGATGAGCGCTGCGCCCGCCGTCGCGCCGAAGGCGGCCACCAGCAGTCCGACCGCCACCACCAGCCAGCTCACGACCCGCTCCGCTCGCCCAGGGCGACCGCGGCCTCGATGCGTGGACGGTGCACCGTGACCCTTCGTACCCGGCGCCGGATCACCAGCTCCACGACCACGCGGTAGCCGGCCAGGTCCAGCGTCTCCCCCGCCCGCGGCACCCGGCCGAACTCCGCCAGCACCAGCCCGCCGACCGTGCTGACGTCCTCGCGGTCGAAGCTGTGGCCGAGCACCGCCTCCAGCTCGGAGAGCGCCACGCCGCCGTCCACCCGCAGCGCGTCCTCGCCGACGACCTGGATCGGCGTCACCTCGTCGGTATCGTACTCGTCCTGAATCTCACCGACGATCTGCTCGAGAATGTCCTCCAGCGTCACGATACCCGCGGTGCCACCGAACTCGTCGACCACGACGGCGAGATGGTTGGGACCGCGCTGAAAGTCGTGGAGCTGGCGGTCGAGCGTCTTGCCTTCAGGCACGAACGCGGCAGGACGAACGAGATGCTGCCACCGGTCGTCGGACACGTCGGCCGATAGCACGTCCTTGGCGTAGAGGACCCCGACCACCTCGTCGGGGTGCGTGTCGTACACCAGCAGCCGGGCGTGCTCTGAGCGACGCAGCGTACCGACGACCGAGTCGCGGGTCGCCAGCGCGTCGACGGCGACGATGTCGATGCGCGGCGTCATCACCTCGGCCACCGTGGTGTCTGCGAGGGAGAAGACGCCCACCAGCATGTTGCGCTGCGCGGTTCCGGCGTGCCGCGTGCGGCCCGGGATCGCCGCGGGCCTCGCCCGGCGGTCGGCCCAGCCAGCCAGCTGGAGC
>JACDDX010000043.1 GCA_013816685.1 Gemmatimonadales bacterium | reverse complement strand
CCCGACGAGATCGACATGCTGCTCGCCGAGGTGGAGGCCCAGCAGCCCGACGGGTCGGTGCGCGATCCGCATCAGCTCGAGCTCTTCGGTACGCTCCTCGGCGAGCTCCACGCCATGCAGAAGCGTCCCGGTGCGCCGGAGGGACACCAGGTCGTCACCCTCAGCGGGCAGGCAATCAAGGGGACCTGGGACGAAATCCTGGTGCAGATGAAAGCGGCCGACCGGGAATGGGCCAACGGCTCGCTGGGCGACTTCATGGCGAGCCTCGCGCGCCGGGGCCAGGCGGAAACCGGCGTGATCATTCCCACCACGAACGCGGAAGCTTTCATCCGGGGCGGCGCCGAAGCGGGCGTGCTCCGCATCGTGCACTGATCGCAGTCTGAACCGACGCTCGCACGGCCCCGAACGGGGTCCCGATTAACTTCTCGGGATCCCGTTCTGCGTTCAGCCCTCAACCAGCGATACCCGTCATGTCCGTTGCCACGGTGCCCTCGGCCCTCTCACTTCCCTCCTCGTGGACCAGCGGGGTGCGGCGGGAGGTACTCTCGAACGGTCTTACGCTGCTCGTGCAGCGGGACGAGTCGGCTCCTGTCGTGGCGGTGGTGACGCGGGTGCTCGCCGGATTCTTCGACGAGCCGGACCGGTGGGGCGGCATCTCCCACGTGCTGGAGCATATGTTCTTCAAGGGGACGAGCCGCCGGAGTGTCGGCGCGATTGCCAGGGAGACCAAGGCCGCGGGCGGATATCTCAACGCGAGCACCAGCTACGATCACACCAGCTATTTCACCGTCCTGCCCGCGCACGGGCTGGAGGCCGCGCTCGACATCCAGTCGGACGCGCTGCGGCATTCGGTCATCGATGACGGCGAGCTGGCGCGCGAGCTCCAAGTGATCATTCAGGAAGCGAAGCGCAAGCTCGACACGCCCGGCGCGGTAGCGTATGAAACGCTGCACGAGCTGATGTTTGACCGCCACCGCATTCGGCGCTGGCGGATCGGGCATGAGGACGTGCTGGCCGGCTTTCGCCGGGACGACCTCTGGGGCTACTACCGCTCCCGGTACGTGCCGTCGCGAACCGTCGTCGCCATCGTGGGTGATATCGAGGTGGACGCCGCCGTCGAGCTCGCCGAGCGCGCCTACGGTGACTGGGCGCCGGGCGTGCCTGCGACCGATCGGTCTCCAGAGGAGCCACCGCGGCTCGGCGTCCGCGCGCGAACGCTCCGCGGCGATGTGACCCAGGCGGAGCTGGCCCTCGGCTGGCGCGCGGTGCCGCCGCTCGACCCCGACGCGACGCCGCTCGACCTCGCCGCGGCCGTCCTTGCGACGGGCCGCGGGAGCTGGCTGTACCGCTCGCTCCGGCAGACCGGGACCGTGACCTCGGTCTCCGCCCACAACTACTCCCCCACGGAGCTCGGCGTGTTCGCCATCTCCGCCGATCTCGAGCCGGCGCGGCTCGACGACGCGGTCCGCGGGATCGCGGAGGCGGTGGCGAGACTGCGGCTCGACGGGCCGTCGGACGAGGACGTGGACCGGGCGCGGATGCTGATGCGTGCGCGCTGGGCCCGCCAGATGGAGAGCATGGAGGGGCGGGCATCCGCACTGGCCGCGGCTGAACAGCTCGAGGATATCAGCCTGCTCGATCGCGAGTACGAGGCGCTGGCCGCGACCAGTGCCGGACAGATCCGGGAGGCGGCCACTCGCTACCTCGAGCCCGACGCCGTCTCCGCGGTGGTGTACCTCCCGCACGGCGAAGGGATCGACCTGACCGGGGAGGCGCTGGGCCGGAGCTTCGCCGCGGCTTTGTTGCCCGCGCTGCCGCCGGTGCGGACCGCACCGGTCACGCGTCGGCCGCGGGTGCATGCAACAGGTTCGACCGAGGGCGGCGTGCTGCACGTTGTGTTGCCCGGCGTCGACCTGCTCGTCCAGCGCAAAGCGGGTGTGCCGCTCGTGACGCTGGGGGTGTACGTGCCGAGGCGCGAGATCGAGCCGGCAGATCAGTCCGGTCTCGGCGCGCTCGCGGTCCGGAGCGCGGTGCGTGGCGCCGGCCCCCTCGATGGGACGGCGCTCGCGTTCGCCTTCGAGCGACTGGGCGGCACGCTCGGCACCGCAACCGCATCCGACTGGCTCGGCCTTGGCACCACCGTCCTCAGCGAGCACCTCGCTGAGGCGGCGGGCCTGCTCCGTCTCGTGCATACCGAACCGCGCCTGGGCGAACGCGAGATCGAGGCGGAGCGAGGGGTGATGACGGCGGAGGCGGAGCAGGTGGCTGACGACATGTTCCGGTTTCCGTTTCAGCTCGGATTCCGGGTGGCGTTCGGTAACCAGGGTTACGGGCTACCGGTGGGCGGACTTCCCGACACCCTTCCGGAGCTCTCCGCTTCCGATGTGCGTGACTGGCACACACGCGCGCTCCTCGGCGCGCGCCCTGTGGTGCTCGCGGTCGGCGATGTCGAGCCTCAGGACGCGGCGGACATTCTGGCGGGGGTGTTTGTCGATGCGCCGCACCGGCCGCGGGGCTACGACCTGTCGCCGCTCGCCTGGCAACAGACCCGGGGGGAGCCGGCGCTCAGCGTGGTCACGCGCGACAAGGCGCAGGTTGCCTTCGCGATGATTTTTCCGGGACCGCGGCACCGGGATCCGCGTCGGCCTGCCGCTCAGGTGTGGGCGGCGGTGTCGAGCGGGCTGGGCGGCCGGATGTTCGAAGCGCTGCGGGATCGGCGCTCACTCGCCTACACCGTGGTCGCCTCCGCGTGGCTCAAAGCGCGGGCTGGCGCCCTCGTCAGCTACATCGCCACGTCTCCCGATCGCGAGGCCGAGGCCCGGTCGGCGATGCTGGACGAACTCGCCCGGTTTGGCCACGAGCTGGTGAGCGACGCCGAGCTGGAGCAGGCGGTGAACTATCTGGCGGGCCAGGCGGAGGTCGCACGGCAGAGCGCGGGTGCGCTGGTCGGAGAGATTCTCGAGGCGTGGATCAGCGGCGCCGGGCTGACGGAGCTGGCCGACCCTGCTGCCGCCTACCGTCGCGTGACCAGGGAGCAGATCCGCGACCTGGCGCGCGAGTGCCTGGTGCCGTCGAGCCGGGCCGAAGGGGTGGTTCGGGGAACCGGCGGACCTCGCGCCAGCTGAAGCGGGAATGAGCCAGGACCCTGGGGCGTGCCAGCCCGGCGCCGTCAGCCGGCCAGTAACCGCCGGGCGATGATCTCTATCGCCTTGCCGACGCGGATCGGCGCCCGCGCGGCGACATCGATGAAGCAGATCCCCTCGTCCGGCGCGGTATGCAGCACGATATGCCCATCGCGACAAAGCATCCCTACCGCAATGCCCGCCGGTCCGGCCCGGACCTGCGGCGGCCCGTGCGCTGACATCCCGACGGCGCTGGCCGCGGCGACGACCACAGCCGAGAGAGCGTCGGGGTCGGCGAGGCGGACCGAGACCAGCGAGGTCAACTCCACTACCTGCTGGTTGAAACGCGCCGTGACTGCGTGGCCGGTCACGGGGCGCAAGCCGGGCGGGTCATCACCGTCGACAGGGTATCTTGCAGGCCGCCCGCAGGGGGGCGCTGGTCATGAGGTCCTCACGTCCGCATCGGGAGCAGGGGGGTGGGTGTCCGAAATTAGTCCGGCCCGGATGGGCGAGCAAGACAGTCTCGCGCGTCTGACGCCGGGAATCGTCGTGGCCGATCTGGTCACCCTCGCGCGCGTGCCGCTCGCGGTCGCATTCCTGCTGGTGCCAGACCAGGGTTGGCGCCTCGCCATTCTCGGTGCCGCCGGGATAAGCGATCTGCTGGATGGCCAGCTTGCCCGCCGGTATGGCGGCTCGCGCACGGGGCCGGTGCTCGACCCGATTGCCGACAAGCTGTTCGTGGCCGCCGCGGTTGCGGTCGTCGCGCTATCGGGCCGCCTCCGGCCCCTCGAAATCGTGATCCTGCTGCTGCGTGACATCGTGGCGACGCTGGCCTTCGCCACCACGGTCGTGTCCCGACATCCGCGCACGATTCCGGCGCGCTGGTCGGGCAAGGCCGTAACGCTGGCGCAGATGATCACCCTCGTCGCGTTCCTGACCGAGTCGGGGCTGTTACGGGCGCTGGCCTGGGTCACCGGGGCGATGGCCGTCTTCGCGATCGTCGATTACATCCGCGTGGCTCCCGAGGCCGGGCGCCGGCTTGGTAACTGAATGTCGGAGGGAATCCGTGGCGGCACCCGACAGGTGGTGCTGAGTTGGAGCGGCGGGCTGGCGGTCGACGGTGGCGAACCGGGCGGCCCGGAGCTCCGAATCGATGGCGACAACACCGACGCACCGGGGACCGTCCTCACATTGCTGGTCGCGGCCGCTGCCTGCAGCGGCGCTGACGTCGTCAGTATTCTGGCGAAGATGCGGGTCGAGCTGCACCGATGCCGTATCGAGGTGCTCGGTGAGCGCCGGGCCGAGCAGCCCAGACGATTCGTGGCGATCCATTTGGTTTACCATCTGTCGGGCGCGGGTCTGGATCTGGCCAAGGCTAGGCGGGCCGTGGCTCTGTCCCTCGATAAGTACCGCTCGGTGATTCACTCGCTCGCCTCGGATATCCGGATCACCCATGAGCTTGCGCTGGATTAGCCTGGTCATCGGCATGGGGTGCCTAGGTTCCGGGGGGATCGGCCTGACAGCTCTCGGAGCGCAGCAGGTAAAGGAAGCTGGTTTCCAGGTAGTGGTGACCGCGTCCGATCCTGCGGTGGCAGTGGCGGGGGCGTATGGAGGGCTACGACTGTCCCCGAGAACCCGTCTCTCAGCCGTTGCTGGGCTGGGCGTCGCCGGGAGCGTAGTGGCGTGGCGCGCTGAAGCGCTCATCAGCTTTCTGCTCAACCCGCTGACACGGCGTGGACTTGGCTGGTACTTGGGCGGCGGCGTCGCCGCCATCGTTGGCTCGGCCGACCGGGGCTATCTGATAGTGACCGCCGGGGTGGAGCGGGACCCCGGTGCCGGGTCGGGGTGGGCGCTGGAGGCGGGTGTCGGGGGTGGGGTCCGACTGTCGGCTGGGTATCGCTGGCGTTGGCGGAATTCGCATCAATAAAAGCGCCCCGGGCAAAAGCCCCGGGGCGATTCGTCAAACAACCGTCGGCGTAAGGCTTACGCCGCTCCCGACTCCACAGGCTGGCCCCGCCGAACCGGCTGCGAGAAGCGCTCACCCAGGGTTCGAAGCTGGGCCAACTCCTCCGCGGTCAGATCATCGTACCGATCGGCGAGATACAGCATGGTATCGTCGAACCACTCCTTCTGGTGCTCTGGCAGAGCGTCAATGACGCCGCACCGAAGAACGTGGCTGAACAACTCATCGCGCGCCTGCGCGAACGACACCGCTTCTGAGGAGCTCTGGAGTTTCTTTTTCGTCATCTACCGTCCTTTTTGGCTCTTGGCAGGAAACGCATCCACATGTATTTGACCGAGAAGTAATATATCGGACCCGAGGCCTCGCTGGTACCCCTCAATTTCCCCTCGCGGGTGGGTTCCCCATTACATTTTATCGCTCTTTACCTCCCTGAACTCGACCGAGGACCGCCGAGCTGGTCCTCGAGGTACCCATGGCAGAGCACGACGAAGTGTACGACGAGGCGCGAGCCGACCGGCTCGCCGCCCTGCTGCGGGCGCTGGCGCAGCGGATCATCGAGCTGGATGGGGCGGGTCAGCTTCTGGGCGGTGGACCGGAGCTGCTGCGCCTGATGGGCGATGCGCGCAGCGAGCTGTTCCATTACGAGGTCCGAAGCACCTACGAGACCCCAGAAGCGGCTGATCGCCGCCGCATCGTCGACGAGGCGCAACGGAGTGACCCGTTCAGCCGCGACGACCCGGAGGACGACGAACCATGGCGGCGCCCCGCGGAATGAATCGATTCTATCTCGTGCTCGCCGGCGTCGCGTTGGTGGGTCTGGCCTTGCTGGCCTACCTGGTGGCCCGGCCGGCGACCGTCAGCATTCCCGCGAATGTCGCCATCCAACCCGGTGACACCGCCGGGTTTCACGGGTACGTGAAGGGTGCGCCGAACGCGCCAGTGGAGATCGTCGAGTTCGCCGACTACCAGTGCCCGTTCTGCCAGACATTCGCCACGCTCCAGATGCCCACCATTGACGAGCGATTGATTCAGACGGGACGGCTCCGATGGGTGTACCGCGATTTCCCGCTGGCGCAGCATCCCTTCTCTCGGCTGGCCGCGCACAGCGCCGCCTGCGCCGACGACCAGGGAAAGTTCTGGCCGCAGCACCAGCGGATCTACGAGGGGCAGCAGGACTGGGCCGAGGGAAGTGATGCTGGTGACGCCTTTCGCAACTACGCCAAAGCCACTGGTCTCGATCTGGGCCGCTACGACCAGTGCATGAAATCCCACCAGTTCGCCGGGCGCATCCAGGCGAGCCTCGACGAGGGTCAGCGCCTCGGCGTGAGCTCGACGCCGACGCTGCTGGTCGGGGGCCGTTTGTACCGAGGCCGCTTCGACTCCGACGCCATCAGCCGGCTGGTGGACTCCCTGGCGCCTCGACCCCGCACATGATCTATCGGATGGGCGCGGCCCTGATGAGCCTCATCGGGCTCTTGGTGGCCGCGTACCTCTACCTCTACAAGATCGGACGCATCGGGACGCTCGCCTGCGGCAGCGGCGGATGCGAGACGGTCCAGATGAGCAGCTGGAGCCGTTTCGCCGGTGTCGACGTCGCGCTGATCGGCGTCGCAGGCTACGTCGCCCTGCTGGTCCTCAGCCTCGTTGCGCTCCAGCCGGGTGCCGCCGCTCAGCGGTGGCCGTCCGATCTTCTGACCGCACTCTCCGGCCTTGGCGTGCTGTTCGCCGCCTACCTGACCTGGCTCGAGCTGTTCGTGATCCATGCGATCTGCCGCTGGTGCGTCGGGTCGGCGGTGATCGTCACAACCGTCTTTACCCTCGCCCTGCTCGACCGCCGCCGCCTCGCCCTGCCCATCGAGCCAAGCTGAGTGTCCGCGCCCGACAAGGCTCCGCCGCGCGGCGGAGCGCTGGCCCTTCTGGCGCTCACCGCCCTCGGGGTGGTGTACGGCGACATCGGCACCAGCCCGCTCTACGCATTAAAGGAGTGCTTCAGCGGCACGCACAGCATTCCGCCGACTCCCGCCAATGTCATCGGTGTGTTGTCGCTCGTGTTCTGGGCGATCAACTTCGTGGTGTCGATCAAGTACGTCCTGTTCGTGCTGCAGGCCGACAACCGGGGTGAAGGCGGCATCCTGGCGCTCCTGGCCCTGGTTCGGCCCCACGGCAAGACCACTGGATCGCGGGTCGTCCTGATCGGGCTCGGACTCTTCGGCGCAGCGCTGCTCTACGGCGATGGCGTGATCACGCCCGCGATCTCGGTGCTGGGCGCGGTGGAAGGCCTCAACGTCGCAACCCCGGCGTTGGAGCGTTACGTGTGGCCCATCGCGGTCGTGATCCTGAGCGTTGTGTTCATGGTCCAACGGCGGGGTACGGCCGGCATCGGCCGGGTCTTTGGCCCTATCATGGCCGTCTGGTTCGCCGCGATCGCGGTACTGGGCGTGCGCGGGATCATGATGCGGCCGGAAGTGCTCAAGGCGATCAACCCGTGGTACGCGGTCGATCTCTTCCTTCGTGACGGGGTCCGGGGTTTTCTTGTGCTGGGGGCCGTGGTGCTGGCGCTGACCGGCGCCGAGGCGCTGTATGCGGATATGGGCCACTTCGGCAAGCGTCCCATACGCATCACTTGGTTCTCGTTGGTCCTGCCCTGTCTCCTGCTCAATTACTTCGGACAGTCGGCGCTGCTGCTGGACGATCCGAGCGCGGCATCGAATCCGTTCTTCTCGCTGGTGCCGACCTGGGGCCTGTATCCCATGGTCGTCATTGCGACCGCGGCGGCTATCGTCGCATCGCAAGCGCTGATCTCGGGGGCCTTCTCCCTGACCCGTCAGGCGGTGCAACTGGGCTACAGTCCCCGAGTCACGATCATTCATACCTCCAAGACCGAGATGGGGCAGATATACATCCCCGAGGTCAACACCGCGCTCTGGCTCGGCTGCGTGGCGCTGGTCATCGGATTCCGGAGCGTCGCGAACCTGGCGGCGGCCTACGGCGTTGCGGTCACCGGCACGATGATCATCACGACGCTGCTGTTCCACACGGTGACCCGGGAATGCTGGAAGTGGCCTTTCTGGCGGTCAGCCGGGCTCACCGCCGTGCTGATGACGGTTGATCTCGCACTCTTCGGCGCCAATGTCGTCAAGATCAGGGAAGGCGGCTGGTTCCCGCTGGTCGTCGCGCTGGCGGTCTATACGCTGATGACGACCTGGAGCCGAGGCCGGGCGCGACTCATCGCGCTCGCCCAGGAAAACACCCTTCCGCTCGATCTTTTCCTCGCCGACATCGCGCGACGCCAGCCGCACCGGGTGCCCGGCACGGCGGTCTTCCTCACCAGCTACACCAGCGGCGCGCCGCCGGTGCTGCTGCACCATCTCAAGCACAACAAGGTGCTGCACGAGAAGGTGATGCTGATGTCGGTGGTCACGGAGGAAATTCCGCAGGTCAGCCCGGCCGACCGGGTCGAGTGCAAGGAGCTGGAAGAGGGGTTCTACCTCGTGATCGCGCACTACGGCTTCATGGAGACGCCGGACATCCCTTCGGTGCTGCAACTGCTGGGGAAGACGGGGGAGAACGGCCGGCCGGTGACGGTGAAGGTGATGGAAACCACGTTCTACCTGGGTCGAGAGACTCTCATCCCGACCGGCAAGCGTCGCCATGCCGCTCCGATCAACCCCGGTCCTTCGGGCGCCGACCTGCCGCCCGGCCCCAGCCCGATGGCGTACTGGCGGAAGCGGCTCTTCATCGTCATGACCCGGAACGCGCGGTCCGCCACCGCCTTCTTCGGGCTGCCACCCAACCGAGTGGTCGAGCTGGGCGCCCAGATCCAGTTCTGACCGTTTGGGTCAACGCTGGTCAGCTCTCCTGTCCCTCATACTGCTCCTTGAGCCGACCCACCACCGCCGGATCGGCCAGGGTGGTGGTGTCTCCTAGCGCCCGACCTTCCGCGATGTCCTTGAGCAGACGCCGCATGATCTTGCCGCTCCGGGTCTTGGGGAGGTCGGCCGAAAAGAGGATGTCGTCCGGCTTCGCGATGGGGCCGATTTTCCTGGCGACGTGATCCTTGAGATCGTCCTTGAGCTGGGCTGACGGCTCGTTTCCCTCCTTCAGCGTGACGAACGCCGCGAGCGCCTGACCCTTGAGGTCGTGGTGCTTGCCCACGACGGCCGCCTCGGCGACTGCAGGATGGTCCACCAGCGCGCTCTCGACCTCCATCGTCCCGATGCGGTGGCCCGCCACGTTGAGCACGTCGTCCACCCGTCCCAGAATCCACCAGTAGCCCTCGTCGTCGAGCTTGGCGCCGTCTCCCGCGAAGTAGCGACCCTCGAACCGGCTCCAGTAGGTCTCGCGATAGCGC
>JACDDX010000353.1 GCA_013816685.1 Gemmatimonadales bacterium | reverse complement strand
ACACCGGCCGCATCATCGACTACACCTCGTCCGACGCGGGCGACGACGAGGCCACCCGTGAGCTCTTCCGCACCGGCCGCACCATGGGCGTCTTCTACACCGAGTCGCCCGCGTCGCGGCAGCTCTCCGCCAAGAGCCGGGCCGACACCTTCGACCTCCTCGTCCTCAACACCAGCATCATCCGCCCTGCCTCCAACCGCTACATCCGGATCTATCTCGAGCGGCTGCACGGGATGCCCTACGAGCCGCTGGACGATTCGCTCCGCGACACGCTCGCCGAGACGTTCGGGGTCATGGTGTATCAGGAGGACGTCGTCAACGTCTGCGCGGCGTTCGCCGGGATGCCGCTCGCGGTTGCCGACGGACTCCGGAAGGCGCTCTCGAAGAAGCGCCCCGCCAAACAGCTCGCCGCGTATGCCGGAGAATTCTTCGCGGGCGCGGAGCGGCTGGAGCGCGACATCGAGCGCACGAAGAAGGTGTGGGCGATGATCATGTCGTTCGCCGGCTACAGCTTCTGCAAGGGCCACTCGGCCTCGTACATCCAGGTAGCGCAGCACTCCTGCTACCTGCGGGCGCACTACCCGGCGGAGTTCATGGCGGGTGTGCTGGCAAACGGTGGCGGGTTCTACCATCCGTTCGCGTACGTCGCCGAGGCGATGCGGATGGGGCTCACCGTGCGGGCGCCCGACGTCAACGCGAGCAACGAGCGCTGCACCGGGCGTGAGAGCGAGCTCCGGATCGGACTGCAGTTCATCAAGGGATTGTCCGCCGACGCCATCGCGCGGTTGCAGGACAAGCGACCGTTCACCAGCGTCTTCGATCTGCGGCTCCGCACCGGTATCGCGCCCGACGATCTGCGGCTCCTGATCAAGGTGGGCGCGGTCGACTCCATCGCGGGAGGCTGGACTCGGCCGATGCTGCTCTGGCTGGTGGATTCGGGGGGCCCACAGGGGGGCGACTGGTTCGACAGCATGCCGCCCAGCGTGCCGGTGCTCAAGGAGTATGCGTCTGAGCGGCGGCAGCGGGAGGAGTATGCGGCACTGGGGTTCATCACCACCACGCATCCAATGCGGCTGCACGATGGACTGCTGGCCCGGCTCCGACTCTGCCGGAGCGACGCGCTCGCAAAGCACATCGGTCGGAACGTCGTCTGCGCCGGATTGCTCACCACCGCCAAGCCGGTGCACACCGAGCAGGACGAGCCGATGGAATTCGCCACCTTCGACGATGGGCACGGGCTGATCGAGACCGTGCTCTTTCCCGACCTGTACCGCCGGCGGGCGCATGTGCTGTTCGATCAGGGGCCGTTCGTCTTCCGGGGGCTGGTGCAGGAGGAGTTCGGGGCGATCACGATGGCGATCACCCACCTCGAGCGGCTGGAACGGGTGACCGCGGCCAAGCCGGCTATTCGCGCCGGGGCGTAACGATCACTCCCGCCGTGCGGCGAGGCCGAAGGTCATGGCCCCCTCCTCCTGGAAGGCGACGTGGCGGACGCCGATGGGGGTGCGGAACTCCGCCCGGCCCTCCACCTGATACTGGTGGGTGCCGGGCGCGATCCGACGGAGCCGCCCGTCGGTCGATGCGGCGCCGAGGCGGAGCGGGACCGCGACGAGCGACACGACTTCTTCGGGCAGCGGAACCAGCGTGTCGTAGGCGAGCGAGCCGATCGGCATACCGTCGACGCGGAGCGCGACTTCGACCCGGGTGGCCTCGACCGTATAATCATTCCGGTTGTCGACCGCGAGCGCCACGCGCACGCTGTCGCCGGCGCGGACCCGGGCGACGCTGACGCGCGAGACCGCGATGCGCGGATCCTCGTACATCCAGAGCCCCAGCGGCGTGCAGCCGCCGAGCAGGACGATTACCCCGGGAATCCACACGAACAGGAGCTGATGCGGCAATGCTTCGATTCCTTCCTGTCGCGCTGTTGCTCGCGACGGCCTGCTCGTCCTCACCGGTGGACCCAGCGAATGGGCCGCAGCCGCCATCCGACGGCACTGCCGCCGTCCTGCTGCAGGAGGTGGCGACGGGGCTCACCCTTCCACTCTACCTCACGTTCGCTCCCGCCGACAGTAGCCGAGTGTTCATCGTCGAGAAGCCGGGACGCATACGCGTGGTAAAGAATGGAACGCTGCTGCCCGACCCGTTTCTCGATGTGACGTCGCTCGTTTCGACCGGCGGCGAACAGGGACTGCTCGGCCTCGCCT
>JACDDX010000352.1 GCA_013816685.1 Gemmatimonadales bacterium | reverse complement strand
CCGGAAGCGGCTCGCGCTCGAGGGGATCGGTGCGCCGGTGCAGCACCGACGCGTCGAGGTGCGGATGAACGGCCGCGATGCCCCGCCCGACGAGACCGCCATCGGCGCCGCCGCGGCCGGAGCGTCGTGACCCTCCGACTCTACAACACGCTGAGCCGCAGCACGGATGCGTTCGACCCGCTCCAGCCGGGCCGAGTCTCGCTCTACACCTGCGGGCCGACGGTGTACAACTACGCCCACGTTGGGAACTTCCGCACCTTCCTCTTCGAGGACCTGCTGCGCCGGTGGCTGGAGGCGAGTGGCTACGCCGTCTTCCATGTCATGAATCTGACCGACGTCGACGACAAGACGATTGCCGGCGCGGTGGCCGCCGGCCAGCCGCTGCGGACCTACGTCGAGCCCTTCATCGCAGCCTTCGAGGAGGACCGGCGCTGGCTCCGGATCGCCGATGCGTCGAGTTACCCGCGCGCCACGGACTACATCGGCGCCATGATCGAGCTGGTCAACGGGCTGCTCGAGAAAGGCGTGGCCTACAAGGGAGACGACGGGTCGGTCTACTTCGCCATCGCGCGCTACCCGGGGTACGGCCGGCTCTCCCGGCTCGACACCCGGGAGCTCCGAGCCGGCGCGAGCGAGCGGACCAGCAGCGATGAGTACGCCAAGGAAGACGTGCGCGACTTCGCCCTCTGGAAGAAGGCGAAGCCCGAGGACGAGGCGGTCGGAGCCGCGTGGGAGGCGCCGTTCGGGCGTGGGCGCCCCGGCTGGCATCTCGAGTGCTCGGCCATGGCGCTCCGATTGGTGCAGGCGAAGTTCGGCATTCGGGTGCTCGACATCCACGCCGGCGGAGTGGATCTGATCTTCCCCCACCACGAGGATGAGATCGCGCAGAGCTGCGCCTTCACCGGCGATTCGCTCTTCGCGCGGTTCTGGCTGCACGGCGAGTTCCTCAATCTGGAAGGAACGAAGATGTCCAAGCGCTACGGGAACATTCTGACCGTGCGCGACCTTCGGGAGCAGGGGAGCGACGCCGGTGCGGTGCGGCTGTTGATGTTCGGCACGCACTACCGGAAGACGCTCGACTGGAGCGATGCCGCGCTCGGGGCGGCGCAGGAAGGCGCCTCGCGGCTTGGCACCTTCCGCGACCGGCTTATGGCGGGGCCCGCCGACGGCGGCAGCGAGTCGGAGGAGAGTGGCGCGGCGGCGGCCGGGTTCACGGCCACGTTTACAGCCGCTCTCGACGACGACCTCAACGCGCCGCAGGCGCTCGCGGCGCTGTTCGAGCTGGTGCGCACCGGAAACCGCCTTCTCGACCAGGGTACTCCCATCGGGCCCCGGTTCCGGGCGGCCTGGGCTCTTGCCGAGCGGGTACTTGCCGTATCACCGTCGGCGAAAGCGCTGGAGGTGGGCATGGACGCACCCCTGGTGGCCGAGGAAGACGGGATCGTGGTGCATCCGCCGGAAAAGGCACCGGGAGACAGTGAGGCGGCAGAGGAATGGGCTCGCCGGTGGGCGCTGGTGCGGATTGCGGAGAAGCGAAAGCGCAACTTTGCCGAGGCCGATCGCATCCGGGAAGTGCTCCGGCAGGCCGGTTTCGACGTGCGCGACCGCCGCGACGGCAAGGTCGAAGTGACGAGAGTGGGTTCGGCAGCTCCAGACCGTTGACTCATAAGGAGTTCAAATTTATCATACGGGTCTGTCTTTTTTCGGGCCACAAAAGCGCGAGCCGGCGTAGAAGCATCCGACTCGAGCAGCTCAGGCTGACGTAGCTCAATTGGCAGAGCAGCTGATTTGTAATCAGCAGGTTAGGGGTTCGATTCCCCTCGTCAGCTCCGGATCGACCTCTGTGGCGGCGCCGTGGTGACGGCGAACAGGTCCCCGTGTTCCGGGCGGCGCTCGGGCGCGGGGTTCTCGTACTGGCCACGGATCGCTGTCGTCGGATCGCTGGTGGAGGGCTCGGTGGGGTGACCGAGTGGCTAATGGTAGCAGACTGTAAATCTGCCGGGCTCACGCCCTACGTAGGTTCGAATCCTACCCCCACCATGGCAGAGCGGGCGCGGGTGTGACTCAGCGGGTATGGCTCAGCGGGTGTGGCTCAGTCGTAAGCGGGTGTAGCTCAGTTGGTAGAGCATCAGCCTTCCAAGCTGAGGGTCGCGGGTTCGAGTCCCGTCGCCCGCTCTGAGGCACCGCTTGGTGGTCGGCCAGGGCAT
>JACDDX010000042.1 GCA_013816685.1 Gemmatimonadales bacterium | reverse complement strand
CCCCACGGTGATCCCACTCGGGTCCGAGGGTCGGTGACAACCTTTGTCGCCGGTTGCAGATCCAACGCAGGTCCCGACTCTTCCCCGGCCACTGCGGAGCCCCGATGCCCGTCCGATTCCCCACCCTGCCCCTCGCCGCCCTGCTCGCCCTCGTTGCCTCGGCACAACCCCTCGTCGCCCAGAACCGGCCATCACACGAGCACGGCGAGGATGATTTCGGTGACTGCGGCTGGGAGGGTCACGACGATGAGGTCCGCTTCTGCACCGTCCGCGAGCGCGGCATGGGAGGCGTGAAGAAGCTCGACGTCGACCCGGGCGTGAACGGCGGCGTACGGATCATCGGCTGGAGCCGCGACAGCACCTTCATCCGTGCGCGGGTCGATGCGAACGCGTCGTCAGAGTCGGCGGCAAAGGCAATGGCCGATCAGGTGAAGATCGACATCAGCGGGGGACGTATCCGGGTGAGCGGACCCCGGAGACGCGACAACACTCCCTGGGCGGTGACCTTCGTGATCCACGTGCCGGTCCGGACCGACGTCGCCGTGACGACCGAGAACGGGCCGGTGGACGTCGATGGCGTGAGCGGCGAGATTCACCTCAGCGCGACCAACGGACCGGTCTCCCTCTTCCGCCTCGGCGGCAACGTCGTCGCCCGCGCCGAGAACGGCCCGCTCACGGTGGACCTGGAGGGTCGCACCTGGTCGGGCAAGGGACTCGATGCCGAGACCACGAATGGTCCGGTCATGCTCGCCATTCCGGAAGGGTACTCGGCGCAGCTCGAGACCGGGACCATCAATGGCCCGCTGTCCGTCGAGGTGCCGATGACCGTCACGCTGGGCCGGAACGGCACCGGCCGCCTCAACGCGACGCTGGGCAAGGGCGGCGCGCCCGTCCGCGTGGTGACGACCAACGGGCCGGCGACGATCAATCGCTGAAACCTTTTGCTCCAGCGGGCTGTCGAAGGACGACACGTCCCGATACCCCTGGACGCAAGCATCGCGGTGAACGGCGGGCTGGACGAGGCGGTCTGTTCGAGCGCGGTGCCCGCGATCCGCTTCACCCAGACCGATCCCGTCGAGGGAAGGCCCGCGACCCAGCGAAAGGAGGTGCGGATCGTCATCGGCGAGGACGCCCTATACGTCGGCGCCCGGCTCTACGACAGCGAGCCGAACCAGATTCGGGCGGTCCTCGCGCGGCGCGACGCCGAGGTCGAGGCCGATCAGTTCGAAGTGATGGAGGACGTGTCATGGGACCCGGAGTGGGAGAGCGCCACCCGGATCGACTCGGCGACGGCGGCGCCCCTTTTACTGTACCGGCGCCGGATTTCACCCTCCGCTCGCTCCGCGCGAACGCGGTGCTTCGGTGGGAGTGGCGCCCAGGCTCCACATTCTTCGTCGTCTGGCAGCAGAATCGGGACAACGACGTCACCGACGGCAATCTGCGCTTCGGGCCCGACGTAGGGGCGCTGTTCAACGGTGGCGCATCGCGCAACGTCCTGGCGGTCAAGGCGAGCTACTGGTTGAGCTGGTAGCCGGGCGCGAGCCCGACTCCGTAGCCTTGGCCAACCATCCCCCCGCAAAGCCGGCGCGATGGAGTCCCTCGCGAATCCAGCGACACCGCCCCATCAGCCTCCAGAGAAAGCCCGTACGATAGTTGTCGATCATCATGACGATCGGGCCTTGGTCGAGCCCGTAGTATCCCTTGGATATCCAGCCCTTACCCAGCGAGGCGCCCCCGGTGAAGGTCGGGTTGAAGCTGCACTTGAAGCCGTAGACGCTGGTCATCTCGGGATAGGCATCGTTGAAGTGCTGAAGGGCGGGCAGCACTATTTCCGGTGCGAACGGCAGGGAGGCCACCGCCGCCCACGGGGCGATGGTGCCATCGTCCGGTCCGTCGGGTACCCCGCGCGCCGTATAATCCTCGAAGTACCTCTCGATGCCGTCGACCGTGCGGCTGGCCGGCCCCGGCCCGTCCGAGGCGGTGATGCCCCAGCAATGCTCGTTGTACCCTCGATAACCCAGCGGATTGTGGATGGCGTACTGCTGCTGCACATAGGTGGCGCGCCGGCTGTTCTCGAAATAATCGATGCCCCTGGCGCGCATGACCTCGTCCTGAATGCCGCGGAAGTCGATCCACAGGTGCGAGAGCTGATGGATGAAGAGCGGTCCAGCGTAGAGGAATGCCTGCCCGTAGAGCGTCGTCCAGCGGTAGGTGCGGGTCCAGGCCGGATAGCTGTCGGCGGAGAGTGGATAGGTCGGCGACGCCAGGCCCAGCACGTACAGGATCAAGGCTTCACTGTAGCCCTCCCAGCGGTGTTGAATGAATCCTGTTTCGGGTCTCCAGCCGTGCGTCACCGTGTCCCCGCCGTTCTGCGCCCATGCCCAGTCGGCCCGCCGATAGAGAGCCTCGGCCAGGGTTCGGATTTCGCGCTCCTCCCGAGTGGCGCGGTCGAAGTACTCCGCGGCCGACAGCATTCCGGCCAGCAGGAAGGCCGAGTCGATCGTCGAGAGCTCGCATTCCCAGGCGCGCCGCCCGGTATCCATATGGAGAAAGTGATAGTAGAAGCCGCGGTAACCGGTCGCGTCGGGCTCCTCTCCCTGGGCGCTGTTCCAGAAGAACCGCAGCGTCGTAAGGGTTCGCTCCGTCGCCTCCCCGCGGGTGACGAACCCGCGCTCAACGCCGATGACATAGGCGGTCAACCCAAATCCGATCGCGGCGATGCTCGCGTGCGCACCCGGCCGGGTGTTGTCGGGCACCATGCCATTCGCGCGATTGGTCTCGTTCAGGAAATAGCCGAAGGTGTCCTGCTGGAGCCGCGCAAGGGCCAGGTCGTTCATCGGCGGTGGTGTCATCATTGGCCTCGGTGCGGTAGATGCGGGAGCCCGGAGGGAGCAGCGACCGCCCTGTAAACGCCAGCCAGCCAGGATCCGTTCTCCCGCGGGCCGCGTTTGAGATTGATGATCGCAATCCCGAGCACGCCTGCCCCACTCGCCCGTGGCCCGACTACCCTTCATCCACGATGCCGACGATGCGTGTAGCGGTGGTTCAAGCCGAGGTTGCGCCGGACCTCGCGTCCGGACTGGAACGGACCGCCGACCTCGCGCGCGATGCGAAGCAGGCGGGCGCGGCGCTCGTCGTCTTTCCTGAGACGTGGCTTCCCGGTTACCCGGTGTGGCTGGACGTCTGCCGCGACGTGGCGCTCTGGGATCATGCGCCGGTCAAGGCCGTGTTCGCACGGCTGGCCGCGAACAGCGTCGCGGTTGCGGGCGCGGCGGGTCGAGCGCTGGGCCGGCTGACCGCCGAGCTCGAGATCACGCTGGTGCTGGGCATCAGCGAGCGGGTAGAGGAGGGAGCGGGGCGGGGCACGCTCTACAACGCGCTTCTGACCTACGGCCCCGACGGCACCCTGCTCAACCATCACCGGAAGCTGATCCCCACCTATACCGAGCGGCTCGTCTGGGGAAACGGGAACGTCGAGGGCCTTCGCGCCGTCCCGACACCGGCCGGACGCGTCGGGGGACTGGTCTGCTGGGAGCACTGGATGCCGCTCGCTCGACAGGCGCTCCACGAGTCCGGTGAAGACGTGCACGTGGCCGTCTGGCCCACGGTGTCGGAGATGCACCAGATCGCCAGTCGCCACTACGCGTTCGAGGGCCGCTGCTTCGTGCTCGCCGCGGGTTCGCTGATGCGGGCCGCCGCGCTGCCACCCGAACTGGTCCCCCACGCCGAGCGAGTCACCGATCCGGGCGCGTGGGTCCTCCACGGGGGCAGCGCGATCGTCGGGCCCGACGGTGGGTATCTGGCGGGTCCGGTGTACGACCGACCCTGCATCCTGCAGGCTGAGCTCGACCTGGCGCGGCTCGGCGAAGAGCGCATGACCCTCGACGTCACCGGGCACTACCATCGCCCCGACTGCTTCGACTTCCGGGTCCGGCCGCGCGAGCAGCACGCTCGCACCGCCGATGCGACTTCCGCCGATGTGGCTCCCGCGGATCGAGTCCCCGGATGACTACTGAGCTCGTCGTCGTCGAGACGACCGCGTTCGCGAGCGCGGCGGCGCGGCGGTTGATGGTCGAGCTCCAGCGCGTCCTCGAGTCGCAGGAACGCTGCTCCCTCGCGCTCTCGGGCGGCTCGACGCCGCGGCCGGTCTACGAGTGCCTGGCGGCGGAGTCGGCCGGCGACGTCTGGGGCCGAGTCGATGTGTTCTTCGGCGACGAGCGCTGCGTCCGGCCCACCGACCCCGCAAGCAACTTCCGCATGGCGCGCGAGGCGCTGCTCGACCGGGTGCCGGTGGACCCGGCCCACGTCCACCGGATGGAAGGCGAACGAGCCGACCGCGACACGGCCGCCCTGACCTACGAAGCCATCCTTCCGGCCCGGCTCGACGTCCTGATCCTCGGCCTCGGCGACGATGGGCACACCGCGTCGCTGTTCCCCAGTGCGCCGTCGCTCGCCGAACGCGGACGCCGAGTCGTGGCGGTCCGCGCACCGCGGCCGCCGTTCGACCGCCTGACCATCACGCCACCGGTGATTCTCGAGGCGCGACTGACGGTCGCGCTCGTCGCCGGCGCGGACAAGGCGCTGGCGCTGGCCCGGGTCATTGACGGAGCCTACGAGCCCAGTCGCACGCCCGGGCAACTCGCGAGGGCCGGCCTCTGGATCACCGACACCGCCGCCGCCGCGCGACTCAAGGCGGCACGCCGATGAGCCATCAGGTGCTCGCGGGTGACATCGGTGGCACCAACGCACGGCTCGCCGTCGTCGAGGTCGGCGGCTCGGCAAAGGCGCGGATCGTTCACGAAGCCCGCTACCGCAGCTCGGCCGCGCCCGGGCTGGCCCCGATCGTCGCCCGGTATCTCGGGGAAACCGGTGCGAAGCCCGAGGTCGCCTGTTTCGGTATCGCGTGCCCAGTGCTCGACGGCGACTGTCGGGCGCCCAATCTCCCATGGACGGTCGACGGCCGGGCGCTCGCCCGCGAGATCGGCATTCCGCGGACGACGATCATCAACGACTTCGCCGCGGTCGGACACGGGATCGAGAGCCTCTCGCCCGACGAGGTGAAGGTGCTGCAGGAGGGAACCGTGGTCAGCGGCGGCCCAGTGGCGCTGATCGGCGCCGGCACCGGGCTGGGTCAGGGCTACCTGCTCCGGGAGGGTGGACAGTACGTCGTGCATCCGTCGGAGGGCGGCCACGCTGATTTCTCGCCGACGAACGCGCTCGAGCGCGATCTGCTCGCCTTTCTCGCACCGGACTTCGGCCGGGTGTCGTGGGAGCGGATCCTGTCGGGTCCCGGGCTCGCGAACATCTACCGCTTTCTGAAAACCACCGGCGCGGCGGAGGAACAGGCCACCGTCCGGGACGAGATCGCCGACGGGGACCCGGCTCCGGTGATCACGGGGCACGGGCTCGCGGGCACCGACGAGCTGTCGGTCAAAACCCTCGAGCTCTTCGCCGGAGCCTACGGGACCGCTGCCGGCAATCTGGCGCTCACCGTGCTCGCGTCGGGGGGCGTGTACATCTGCGGCGGGATCGCCCCGAAGATCGTCCGCCGGCTCGCTTCGGGGGTATTCATGGAAGCGTTCCGCAACAAGGGCCGGCTCTCGGCCGTCCTCGCCCGGATGCCGGTCCGAGTCATCCTCACCGATGACGTCGCGCTGTACGGTGCCGCGGCAGTCGCGGCCCGAACCCTGATGGATGGATCATGACCACTACCGTCTCCCAGTCGCTGGAGCAGCTCTGCATCGACACGGTCCGCACTCTGTCCATGGACGCGGTGCAGAAGGCGGACTCCGGACATCCGGGCACGCCCATGGCGCTGGCGCCGCTGGCCTACGTGCTCTTCACCCGGCACCTTCGCCACAACCCCGCCAACCCGCTCTGGATTGATCGCGACCGCTTCGTGCTCTCGGCGGGGCACGCGTCGATGCTGCTCTACAGCGTGCTGTACCTGTCCGGTTACGACCTCTCGCTCGACGACATCAAACAGTTCCGCCAGTGGGACAGCCGGACGCCGGGACACCCCGAGCACGGAATCACCCCCGGCGTCGAGACCACCACCGGCCCACTCGGTCAGGGAGTGGGCAACGCGGTCGGGTTCGCAGTAGCCGAGGCGCACCTGGCGGCGGTCTTCAACGGGGGGCGCCACCGGCCAGTGGATCACTACACGTATTTCATCGCCAGCGACGGCGATATGATGGAAGGCGTGTCGCACGAGGCGGCGTCGCTCGCGGGCCACCTGCGGTTGCAGAAGCTCATCGGCTGCTACGACGACAACCACATCACCATCGAGGGCGACACGGGGCTGGCGTTCGACGAGGATGTCGGCGCCCGCTACCAGGCCTACGGCTGGCACGTGCAGCACGTCGCCGACGGCAACGACCTCGAAGCGCTCGACGGGGCATTCGACGCGGCCAAGGCAGCGACCGACCGGCCCTCGCTCATCGTCGTGCGAACGCACATCGCGTTCGGGAGTCCCCACAAGGTGGACACCGCCGGCGCGCACGGCTCGCCACTCGGCGCGGACGAGATCCGGCTCACCAAGGCGGCGCTGGGCTGGCCCTCGACCGAGCCGTTCTTCGTCCCCGACGCGGCGCTCGCCGAATGGCGGAAGTGCCTCGAACGGGGCGCGGCACTCGAGGCGGAATGGCAGCGGCGCTACGACGCCCTTGCGGCCGGCCAGCCGGACCGCGCGGCGGAGCTCGAGCGGCGCACCCGCGGCGAGCTGCCGGCCAGTTGGGACGCCGACGTCCCGGTCTTCCCCGCCGGCAAGGCGGTCGCCACCCGGAACGCCTCGGAGAAGGTCCTCAACGCCATTGCCCCCCGCCTCCCCGAGCTCATGGGCGGCGCGGCCGACCTGGCGCCGTCCACCAAGACGTTGATGAAGGAGGGTGGCGATTTCGAGGCCGGCCACTATGCCGGCCGCAACATGCATTTCGGCATTCGCGAGCACGGGATGGGATCGGTGATGAACGGAATGGCGCTGCACGGCGGGATTCTCCCCTACGGCGCCACCTTCCTCATCTTCTCCGACTACATGCGGCCCCCGATCCGGCTCGCCAGCCTGATGGAACGGCAGGTGATCTACGTCTTCACCCACGACTCCATCGGACTCGGTGAGGACGGCCCGACCCACCAGCCGATCGAGATGCTGGCACTCCTCCGCGCCATCCCTCACATGACGGTGCTGCGCCCCGCGGACGCGAACGAGACCGCCGAGGCGTGGCGCGTGGCCATCGGGCACCGGCACGGACCGGTGGCGCTCGCGCTCAGCCGGCAGGATCTCGCGGTGGTGGACCGCGCGCACTTCGGCGCGGCGTCGGGGGTCGCGCGCGGTGCGTATGTGCTCTCGGACGCAGCGGGCGGGAAGCCGGAGGCGATCCTGCTCGCCAGCGGCTCCGAGGTCGAGATCGTGCTCTCGGCGCAGGAGAAGCTCGCCGCGCGCGATGTGCCGGTGCGGGTGGTGAGCGTGCCGAGCCTCGAGCTGTTTGCCCGGCAGGACGAGGGCTATCGGAACGAAGTGCTCCCGCCCGGCATCCGGCGGCGGGTGGCCGTCGAGGCCGCGCATCCGATGCCGTGGTACCGCTGGGTCGGCGATCAGGGCGAGGTCATCGGCCTCACCCGGTTCGGCGCCTCGGCTCCCTATGAACGCATCTATCGTGAACTGGGCCTGACGCCCGACGCCGTCGTGGCGCGGGTCGAGCGGCTTCTCGGGAAGTGACTGGAGACTGACATGACGGCAACATCGACCATGACCGGCGCACGGATGCCGGCGCTCCTCGAGCTGGGCCAGAGCATCTGGCTCGACTACCTCCGTCGCGGCATGCTCACCTCGGGCGAGCTGGCGGCGCTGATCGCCGACGGACTCCGCGGCATGACGTCGAATCCCACCATCTTCGAGCAGGCGATCGGCGGCAGCTCCGATTACGACGAGGGGCTCGCGCGGGTCGCGGCTTCGACCCGGTCGGACATGGAGATCTTCGAGGCGATCGCCGTGGAGGACGTGCAGGGCGCGGCCGACCTCTTCCGTTCGGTCTACGACCACTCGAACGGCGCGGACGGGTTCGTGTCGCTCGAGGTGTCACCTGCGCTCGCCCGGGATACTCAGGGCACCATCGAGGAGGCGCAGCGGCTCTGGCGCGCGGTGGACCGGCCCAACGTGATGATCAAGATCCCCGGCACGGCGGAGGGCTGGCCGGCGATTCAGCGCTGTCTGACCGACGGCATCAACATCAACGTCACCCTGCTCTTTTCAGTCGAGTACTACCGGCAGGTGGCGGAGGCGTATCTCGCGGCGCTGGAGGCCCGGGTGGCGAAAGGCCTGCCGGTGGACCGGCTCGCGTCGGTGGCCTCGTTCTTCGTGAGCCGGGTGGACACCGAGGTCGATGCACGGCTGGCGCGACTCGACCGACCGGAGGCGAGGGCGCTGGCCGGCACCATCGGCGTCGCCAACGCGCGCCTGGCCTACGCGGCGTTCGAGGAGATCATCGGGACCGAGCGCTGGGGGCGCCTGGCAGCGAAAGGCGCACGGGTGCAGCGGCCGCTCTGGGCGAGCACCGGCTCCAAGAACCCGGCCTACTCCGACGTGCTCTACCTCGACGAGCTGATCGGCCGCGATACCGTCAATACCGTCCCGCCCGAGACGCTGCGCAAATTCGAAGACCACGGCACCACCGCCGCGACGCTTCCGGGAGACGTTCCTGCCGCGCGGCAGCGGCTCGAGCAGCTCGCGCGGGTGGGTGTCGACTTCAGCGACGTCGCCCGCGTGCTCGAACGCGAGGGCATCGACAAGTTCGCCCAATCCTACATCTCGCTCGTCAAGACCATCGCGACCAAGCTCGCGGCACTTCGAAAGAAGGCGCCCGGTGCCACTCCGGGCGGCAGCGCGCTCGGCCCCCTCGCCGACCCCGTGGCACGGCAACTCAACGCCCTGACGAAGCAGGACACCGTCCGGCGCATCTGGGCCCACGACCCGACCGTCTGGAGCGCCGACCCTGCGACGGCCGAGATCACCGACCGGCTCGGCTGGCTCACGGTAAGCCAAGCAATGACGAAGCAGGCCGGAGACCTCGCCGGGTTCGCCGACGAGATCCGCCGGTCGTATGACCGGGTCGTACTCTGTGGCATGGGCGGCTCGAGCCTCGCGCCGGAAGTGCTCTGGCGCACCTTCGGCCGGCGGGACGGTTTTCCCTCGCTGCACGTGCTCGACACCACCGACCCGCGCGCGATCGCGGCGGTGAATGCGTCCGGCGACCTGCCGCGGACGCTCTTCCTCATCTCGAGCAAGTCGGGCACGACACAGGAGAGCTCGAGTCTGTTTCAACACTTCTGGCAGCTCACCGGCGCCCGGGGCGAACAGTTCATCGCCGTAACCGATCCCGGCACGCCGCTCGAACGGCTCGCGCGGGAGCGCAGCTTCCGCCGGTGCTTCACCAATCCGCCTGATATCGGCGGCCGGTACTCGGCGCTCTCCTACTTCGGCCTGGTGCCGGCGGCGCTCATCGGCGTGGACACCGCCGAGCTGCTGGTGCGCGCCCAACGCATGGCGGACGCGTGCGCGCCGGGTGCGGCGCCGTCCGATAACCCCGGCGCCGCAC
>JACDDX010000041.1 GCA_013816685.1 Gemmatimonadales bacterium | reverse complement strand
CTGAAGAAGAGCGCGAAAAAGTCGGCCAAGCGCGCGTCGACCACCCGCAAGTCGACGAAGAAGCGCGGCTAGGGCGGGCGCGGCCGCTCAGGCCCGTGCGTCGAGCCGCGCCAGGGCGGCGGCGCAGTTGATCAGCGCGATGTGGGTAAAGGCCTGGGGGAAATTGCCCAGGAATTCGCCGGTGACCGGATCGATCTCTTCGGAATACAGGCCGACGTGGTTGGCGTGGCGCAGCATGCGCCGCACCACCCGCTCGGCGCGTTCCCGTTCGCCGATGCCCGCCAGCGCCTGCGCCAGCCAGAAGGTGCAGATCGAGAACGCGCCCTCGTCGCCTTCCAGCCCGTCGGGGGCGCGATACCGGAAGACCAGCTCGCCGTCCGCGCTGGTGAGCTCCCGCGCCACCGCGCGCACGGTGCCGTGGACCCGCGGATGGCTCCAGGGCAGGAAGCGGACGATCGGAATCACCAGCGCCGCCGCGTCGAGCGCGTCGTAATCGTAGGCCTGCACGAACGACTGCTTCTCCTCGCTCCAGCCCCGTTCCATGATCTCCGTGTGCAGTCGATCGCGTGAGGCCCGCCAGGCGGCCGTGTCGCCATCGAGCCCGAGGTCGTCCGCCATCGAGATCCCGCGGTCGAGCGCCACCCAGCTCATCACCTTGCTGAACACGTAGTGGCGGACTTCGCCGCGCACCTCCCAGATGCTCGAGTCCGGCAGATGCCAGTTGCTGCTGACCCAGTCCACCAGTCCGCGAAGCACCCGCCAGGTGCCTTCGGTCATCTCGTGGTTGCGGCGCCAGATGTCCGCGGTCTCCAGCACCTCGCCGTACACGTCGAGCTGGAGCTGGCCCGCCGCGCCGTTGCCGACGCGCACCGGCCGCGAGCCCTGGTAGCCGCTCAGATGATCGAGCTGCCGCTCGACCAGGTCGCGGCGCCCGTCGATCCCGTACATGATCTGGAGATGGCCGCCGCCCTCGTGCCGGCAGACCCGCTTGAGGAAGCGCATGAAGGCGTCGGCCTCGCGCTGATGCCCGACCGCGTCGAGCGCGGCGAGCGTGAAGGCGGCGTCGCGCAGCCACACGAAGCGGTAGTCCCAGTTGCGCACGCCGCCGATGGTCTCCGGCAGCGATGTGGTCGGCGCGGCGATGATCGCGCCCGTCTCGGCGTGGGTCAGCAGCTTCAGCGCCAGCGCCGAGCGCTTGACCTCAGACCGGAACGGACCGGTGTAGCGGACGCCGGCGGCCCACTTCCGCCAGAACGCGGCGGTGATGTCGAGCTTCCGGTCGCTGTCGTAGCGGTCCACGGGATGGATATCGTCGTCGTCGTAGCGGAGCACCAGCCAGCGGGTCTCGCCCTTCTGGACCTCGAACACCGCCGTGGCGATGCCCTGCTCCGCCTGCCATTCGAACGGCCGCGCGCTCGACAGCGTCAGCACCTGATCGCTTCGGTCGGTCGCGAAGACGCCGGCGCGCAGCACCTCGAGACGGGTCGTGCGGGCGCCGTACTCGAATCGCGGCATGAAGACCATGCGCATCGGCACCCGGCCTCGGGTGCAGCGGATCTGCCGATGGATCTCCGGATGCGGCCCGGAGGGACGACCTTCCTCGTCCACTGGCATGAAGTCGGTGAGCGTGATGACGCCGCCGTCGGGCGTGCGAAAGGTGGTCTGGAGGATGTTGGTGCGCGGCAGATAGCGCTGGGTCGAGGTCCACGGACCATCGGGACGGATGGACCAGGTGCCCCCGCGGTCGGGGTCGAGGATGCCACCGAAGACGCTTCCGCTGTCGAACCGTGGAAGGCAGCACCAGTCGATGGCGCCGTCGAGACCGACCAGGGCGGAGGTGCGCAGGTCACCGATCAACCCGTATGCGGACAGCAACTGCTGGCGCGGCGCGGCGCGCGGACGGCGGATTTCGCTCTCGGCGGGAAGCTGCAGGTCCGTCATGGCGCGAATAATAACGACCTCATACCTTGCAGCACTTCATCACAATTCCATGCGCGCATCGCTCTTCACGGCTGCCCTCGCGGCCGCCGCCATCTCCGGCTGCCGGTCGACGCCGCCCGAAGGCGTGGCCCTGGTGGGCGCCACGCTCATCGATGGCTCGGGCCGCGCGCCGACGCGCGACGCGGTCGTCGTGGTCCGTGGCGGAAAGATCGTCGCGGCCGGCCCCCGCGCGGACATCGAGATTCCGCCGAAGCTACGCCAGGTTGATCTGGCCGGCAGGTGGATCATTCCAGGGCTCATCGACGCGCACGCGCATGTCGCGCGGTGGTCGTTGCCCCGCTATCTGGCGTGGGGCGTCACCACCGTGCGCGACGTGCACGGGACCCTCGATTCCGTCATCAAACTCCGGCACGAGCTCTCCATCGGATCGATCGCCGGCCCCCGGATGTTCATCGCGGGCGCCATGATCGACGGAGTGCCCGCGACCTACCCCGACGCCATCGCCGCGGCCACGCCGGCCATCGCCCGGAAGGGCATCGACCGGCTTGTGAGCCTTGGCGTGGACTACGCCAAGGTGTACACCCGCGTGGATCCGGCCATGCTGCGCGCCACGCTCGATGAAGCCAAGACCTTCCGGCTCAAGGTGACGGGCCACCTCGGGCTCACCGACGCCGTGACCGCCGCCGAGCTCGGGCTCAGCGCCGACGAGCACATGAGCGGCGTACCCGAGGCGACCGACACCGGACTGGCGCGCGCGCTCTCCGCCGAGCACCGGCGCGGGTTCTTCCCCGGCTGGACGGCGTTCGAACGAAGCTGGGCCGGGCTCGACAGCGCGGCCCTCGCGCGGGTGGCGCGTGCGCTCGCCCGCTACCGCGTCGTGGTGGTGCCGACGCTGGTGCTGCACGAGACGTTCAGCCTCCTCGACGATCCGATGACCCTGGGCGACACGATGCTGGCGGTCGTCCCGTCGGCGCAGCGCGACAGCTGGAACGTGGCGGGAATGGTGCAACGCGCGGGGTGGGGACCGGACGAGTTCGCCGCCTTCCGGCGTGCCCGGCCGAAGCAGGACCAGTTCCTTCGGTTGTTCCGCGCGGCGGGCGGGATGATCGCGGCGGGCACTGACGCCGCCAATCAGCTCCTGATCCCCGGGTACAGCGAGCACGAGGAGATGGCGCTGCTCACCGCGGCCGGACTCACCCCGGCTGAAGCGCTCGCCGCTGCCACGAGCAACGGCGCCCGGCTCCTCGGTGCCGACTCGCTGGGTCGCATCAGGGCTGGCGCGGTGGCCGATCTCGTGGTGCTGCGGCGTGATCCGCTGAAGGACATTCACAATACGCGCTCCATCGAATCGGTGATGAGCCGGGGACGACTGATGCAGGCTGATTCGATCCGCGCGTCCTGGTAATCCCTTCTTCCTGACCCCCTCCTCCCTGACGTGAGCTTCCATATCGGACCCCAGGTTGCCTACGCCGAGCCGATCGAACGGCTCGCGCGGTACTTCGCCGTCCCGGACAGCCGCCAGGCGTCGCTCGCCAGGACGGAACTGGCTCGGCCGGCGTCGGACGACGCGGAGCGGCGCTCCGCCCTGGTCGAGGCACTCGCCGGCGAGGTCCGCGCCGACGGCAGTCTCGCCGGGGGCGCACTGCCGACGATCTGGCGCGCGCACGAGCTGATGGATCTGGGCGTGCGCCCTGCGGCGCCGTCGCTGGGGCGCCTGCTGATCTGGATTACGCGGCGGCACGCCATTGCGGGCGCGTATGGCGAGGGCTGCGGAGGCGACCGGCACCAGCGGCGGGTCTGCGAGCATTTCATCCACGGCTTCTTTTCTCCGGCACCACCCGAACAGCGCATCGCGCCGATTACGATGCCGAACGGCAAGGTCTTCCGCCAGGAGCCGGCCGCGCGGTTCGCGATGAGCTGTCTCGCGTTCCGCGCATTGGCGCGGGCGGGTGAGGGCGCACGCCCGCTGATGCGGAAGCATGCCGACACACTGCTCGAGCTGCAGGGACAGTGGACCGAGTGGGACGGCTACTTTGCTCCGGACCTGATCGTAGCCGGGCTGCATGCGCTCACGATGATCGACTCGCCCGCCGCCCGGAGCGCTACGGCCCGGGTGGCCGAACTTGTGGCGGCCCGGCAGGGGATCGACGGCGAGTGGCCCAGGGCCGATCTCTTCCACGTTGCTGAAGCGCTGCTGGCGGCCGGCACCAGCGACGCGCGGGCGGCGCTCCGGCGGGCGGCACCCGCGTTCGAAGCCCGCCAGCGCATCGATGGCAGCTTCGGCTCCACGGCGCGGGACGAGCGCGCGCTCATCGGGCTCCGCGCATTGCTGGTGGCCCATCGCGAACTGTTAGGCGGTTGAGCCGGCGCCGCCGACCCGCGCGCACGCGGGCCGAATTAACTTGACGCATGGCCGACCCCGTCACTCCCGCCGCCCAGACCGGACGCGTTCGTCTCACCTCGCTGTCGCACGGCGCGGGATGCGCCTGCAAGCTCGGGCCGGACGAGTTGCGCCGCGTGCTCGAGCATCTGCCGGGGATCGAGGATGCACGGGTCCTGGTCGATGCCGCGACGCGCGACGACGCGGCGGTCTTCCGGCTGAGTGACGAGCGGGCGCTCGTCGCCACGACCGATTTCTTCACGCCCATCGTGGACGACCCCGCCGACTGGGGAGCGATCGCCGCTGCCAACGCGCTGAGCGACGTCTACGCGATGGGGGGGACGCCGCTCTTCGCCCTGAACCTGGTCGGCTGGCCCCGCGAGACGCTGTCGTTCGACATTCTGGGCGAGGTGATCCGCGGCGCCTCCGCAGTGGCGCGGCGGGCCGGCTGCCTGATCCTCGGCGGCCACTCGATCGACGCGGTCGAGCCGCTGTTCGGCATGGTGGTCATCGGCGAGGTCCATCCCGACCGGATGCTCACCAACGCAGGGGCCTGCGCCGGCGATGTCCTGGTCCTCACCAAACCGCTCGGCACGGGCATCCTCTCGACGGCGCTCAAGCGGGGTGCGCTGCTGGAAACCGGGATGGTCGACGCGGTACGCTCGATGACCACGCTCAACGACGGCGGGGCCCGCGCGGCACTCCGCGTCGGAGTGAGCGCCGCCACCGACGTCACGGGTTTCGGATTGCTGCGGCACTTGGGGAACATGCTCGATGCCAGCGGCGTGGCCGCTGAGATCGGGTACGAGGCGCTGCCCGTGTTCGCGCACGCGTGGAATCTGGCGTCTCGGGGAGTCGTCTCGGGCGGCACGACGCGGAATCTTGCGGCGGCCGAGGCGGTGGAGTGGGACCCGGATCTCGGTGCCGCCGACCGAGTCATCTGCACCGATGCCCAGACCTCCGGTGGCCTGCTCCTGGCCGTGCCGCCCGAACAGGTCGCCGCCCTGCTCGAGGCGCTGCACCAGGAGCACACACCGGCCGCGGCGGTGATCGGCCGGCTCGTTGCCGGTCCGGCGGGCCACATTCGCGTCTCGCGCGCGCGCCCCTCCGGCCTCCCAAGCTGATTGCGTGACGTCCTTCCGCTGGACCAGCGAACGCCTGGATCAACTCGAGTCCGCCACCCGGCGGGGCCTCCGCATCGCGCTGAGCCGGCGCGGCAACGAGTTCGTCGTGGTAGCGATCCGTGTCACGAGCGTCGACCAGCACGATGCCCTCATCGGTCGGCTGCCGATGACCGGCGAGGATCTCGTCTTCCGCCTCGACGAGGTGGACGGCTTTCAGGTGATCGAATGACGGTGGCGGTCGTCCACATGGACGAGAGTTGCCTCGGCAACGGTCGCGAAGGAGACAACCCGGGCGGCGCCGGCGGCCTCATCGAGGTCCGCACGGGCGGTCGAGTGGAACGGCGTGACTACTTCGCCCACGACCCCGCCACGACCAACAATCGCATGGCCCTCAGTGGCGCCGATGCCGCCCTCCGGCTCCTGGCCCGGGAGGGCATGCGGATGCGGGTGCTGGTCGTCTCCGACTCGGAGTACCTCATCAAGGGCATGCGCGAGTGGGTGCCGGGATGGGTGTCGCGCGGGTGGCGGCGCAAAGCGGGGCCGATCGAGAATCTTCCGCTCTGGCAATCACTCCTCGCGGCCTCCCGGCTCCACGATGTCCAGTGGACCTGGGTGCGGGGCCATCGGGGCCATCCCAAGAACGAGTACGCCAACGACCTCGCCGTCTCGGCCGCACGCGAGGGCCGAAGCTCCGCTGGCACCGTAGCTTCCGGCTTTTCGGACTGGCTCGCCGAGCGGCAGGCCCGGAAGCTGTTCGCCGGCTACGATCCCGATACGGCGTTCGTGGCGCTCGAGCAACGGCTGGCCGAAGCGGAATGCTTTCCGCTGGCGGAAGCGCGCTGACGGTCTGGGCTTGCGTTCGGTTTTCAGCAGGGGCTTGCCGGCGCAGGTATTTTTGTCCCATGCGCCCGACCCGTCGCCCGACTCCGCTCCGCCTCGTCGGCCCCGTGATTCTGGCGCTCGTGGCCGGCTGCAGCGACAGCAGCGAACCTGGCGGCGGCTCGACCGTGGACATCCAGCTCCGCGGTGCGCTGGCCGCCGCCAACATTACCGCGCTGCCGCCCGCGCCCCCACAGAATCCCGCCCTGATCGAGCTCGGCCGGGATCTCACCTTCGACAAGATCCTGAGCGGCAATCGCGACCTGGCCTGCGCCAGTTGCCATGTCCCGGCCAGCGGCACCACCGACGCGCAGGCCCTTTCGGACGGCAACGGCCAACGCGGTCTCAACTCCCGGAATGCGCCCGATCTCTTCAACAGGGGTGCGGCCGGATTCGATTTCATGTTCTGGGACGGACGAGTCGCGCGGAGCGCGGATGGCTCGCTCCGCACCCCGGCCGGCGCGGTGCTGCCTTCGGGACTCACCGGCGCGCTCGCGGCGCAGGCGATGTTTCCGGTCGTGATGCGCCATGAAATGCGGGGCGAGGCCGGTGATATCGATCGAAACGGGCAGCCCAACGAGCTGGCGGCGTTCGACGACAACGACTTTCCGGGCATGTGGCGCGCGCTGATGGCGCGCGTGCTCGCGGTACGGGAATACGTCGGGCTGTTCCAGGTGGCCTACCCGGCAACGCCGGTGGACAGCCTCGGCTTCCAGCACGCCGCCAACGCGATTGCCGCTTTCACGGTGTCGGCCTACTCGCACGCCAACAGCCCGTTCGATCGATACGTCGCCGGCGATGACGCGGCGCTGTCCGAGCAGGCCAAGCGCGGCGCGTTGACCTTCGTCGGCAGGGCCGGCTGCGCCAGTTGCCACAACGGGCCCGCGCTCAGCAACAACACCTTCACCAACATCGGCGTGCCGCAGCTCGGCCCCGGTTTCGGCGACGCGGCACCCGACGACCGGGGCCGGGAAGCGACCACGCACGATCAGGCGGACCGGTACAAGTTCAAGGTGCCGCCGCTTCGCAACGTCGAGCTGACCGCGCCCTACATGCACGACGGAGCGTTCACGACGCTGGAGGCGGCCGTCCGGCATTACCTCGACGTGCCTTTCAGTCTCCGGAACTACGATGCGTCCCAACTCGAGCCGGCGCTGCAGGGCACCGTGCGCACGGATGAAGTCGAGGCGATTCTGAGCACGCTCGACAGCCGGGTGCGGCAGCCCCTCGACCTCACCGACGCGGAGGTCGCCGATCTCGTCGTGTTCCTTCAGGCGCTCACCGATCCGGACGCCCGGGACCTGTCCTCGATCGCACCTGCGAGTGTGCCGAGCGGACTTCCAGTGGGTGACCAGGTGGCTCGGTAGCATGGGCCCCGCCGGCGCCGATGTCGATCGCTTCTTCCATCATCTTGCGCGGACGCTGGCCGACAGCGATCCGGCCCGCCTGCGCCGCCCGATCCCGCTCGCCGAAATCCACCAGAGCCTCGTGCCGTATCGATCGCATCGGCGGGCCCTCGGACTCGCCAGCAGCGACGAGTACGAGACCGTGCTGCTCCGCCTCTGCGCCGGCGAAGGCGACCTCGTGCGGGTGGACCCCGATACCGTGCGGGACCGGTTCGCGCGGGAAGCGGCGAGCGCGCATCCCGACCTCGATATCCTGCACCAGCACGGCGAGGTGACGATCACGCTCTCGCGCGAGGCGGTGATGCGGGCGCTCAAGCCAGAGAGCCCCGCCTCGCCGCCGCTCCCCGGCTCGCCGCCGCATCTGCCGTTCGCCGAACCGCAGGCCGACATGTTGCCGGGCAGCGCCGAGCCCGCCTTTCAGCCGATCGCCGAAGCGGAGCGCGACCTCCTTCCCGCCGACGACATCCGGCGCGAGGGCAGGTCGCCCCCCGACGCTACTCTCGGGTCGGCGACAGCGCCCTCGAGCCGCGTTGACGAAGGGGCGGATGAACGCCTGAGTTGTGCCTGGTGCGGCGGTTTGCTTCCCGCGGGCCGTCCGGCGCATTTCTGCCCGCACTGCGGCCAGAGTCTGGCCCAGCCCCGATGCCGGCAGTGCGGTGCCGAACTCGAGCGCGCCTGGCGGCATTGCGTGGACTGCGGAGCTCCGGTGCGCTCGGTCTGACGCGTCACGACAGGAGCTGATCCCGTGCTCGCTTCGCGTGGCTGGGTGCCGGGTGTCGAGATGGCGGTTGGCACCCCTAGCGGGTATGCCGTCACGTCGCCGGCGCTGGGGCCCGCATCCTCCTTTATCAGTCCCGACCCGACGCCGAAGGCAGCGTCACCTGGGTGTTCATCGAGCCGCGGCTCCGGCTCCTGGGTGGACGCGGACCCGCGCGCTCCAACTACGAGGTGGGTGTGCTCACACGGGCGGGACTCGGCATGCTGGGCCGCGCCACGGTGACCCCGACGATCCTCGCGCCAGGACTCTACGTGGCGCGCCTGCTCCGCCGCGGCGACTCGGGCAACACGTGGAGCCTCTCGGCATCGTATTCCCGATCCTGGATCAGCCAGCCCCAGGGCGCTTCTGCGGAGCAGGCCGACCGGCTCTCGCTCGGGCTGGGCTGGTACCTCTAGCCCTTCCGACGCGGCGAGCAGTCCCATTGCGCCAGGCCCTGCTCGCTTGAAGTGTGTCGGCCGCAGGGGCATGTTTCATCCCTCCATGGTTGCCCGATCCCCATTTGCTCGTTCCCCGGCCCGCGCGAGTCCCGCCGCATGACAAGCGCAGGCAGGGAGCAGAGTGTCGTTTTCCTCGCCGGCGTGCGCACCGGTTTCGGCGCCTTCGGCGGCGCCCTGAAGGATCTCTCCGCCACCCAGTTGGGCGTCGTCGCCGCTACTGGCGCGCTGCGGCGCGCGGGCGTCGAGCCCGCGCTCGTGGACCACGTCGTCTTCGGCAACGTGCTCCAGACCTCCGCCGACGCCCCCTATCTCGCCCGCCACGTCGGACTCGGGGCCGGACTCCCGGTCGAGACGCCGGCCGTCACCGTCAATCGCCTGTGCGGCTCCGGCTTCGAAGCCATCGCGCAGGGCGCGCAGCAGATTCTGCTGGGGCAATCCCGCGTCGTGCTGGCCGGCGGCACGGAGAGCATGAGCCAGGCGCCGCACGTCGTGCGCGGCGCGCGCTGGGGACTGCGGCTCGGCCCGTCGGCACCGCTCGAGGACACGCTCTGGGAGGCGCTTCGCGATTCGGGCTGCGGCCTCTCGATGGCGGAAACGGCGGAGAAGCTGGCCCAGCAGCACCGGATCGGTCGTGAGGCCGTGGACTGCTACGCCGCCCGCAGC
>JACDDX010000040.1 GCA_013816685.1 Gemmatimonadales bacterium | reverse complement strand
CCGCCGAGAAGCCGGCGTCGCGCACGATGCCGACGGCGGCGTCGTCGAGGTCACCGAACGGGAAGGCGAAGGCCGGCACCTCGCGGTGGAGTCGCTCGGTGAGGTCCGCGCGGGATCCCTGAATTTCCTGCCGCGCGTCTCCGGCCGGCACCTGCGTCACCGCGACATGGGTCCTGGTATGGGCACCCCACTCGATGCCGCTGCCGTCGAGGTCACGAATCTGCTCCCAGCCGAACAGCGCTCGTCCGCCCAGCGGGGGGACGGTGTCCCAGCGATTCGCGTCGCCCACCAGCCGAGTGACCAGGAAGATCGTGGCCGGAAAGCCGAATTGGCGGAGCAGCGGGATGCCGAGCTCCGCGTTGTCCGCGTAGCCGTCGTCGAAGGTGAGGACGACCGTGCGTGGCTGGGGCAGCCCGTGTCCGGCCCTTAGCTTCAGATACTCTTCGAGTCGGATAACTCTGTAGTTGCGGTCGGCGAGCCAGCGAAGCTGCCGTTCGAATTGTTCGACCGGAAGTACGTAGGTGCTCGCCGGCTCGGCCGCGCGGCCCAGCGCGTGGTACATGAGTATGGGGACTCCGTGCGTGAGGCTCGCCCACGCTGCCTTGTCGCGCAGCCCGCGCCGCACGCCACGCCAGTAGGCGTAGCGGTCGGCAAATCGGTACCATGGCGTGGTGCGTCCGCCCCGGGCCAGCAGCCGCGCGACGCCCGCAACCGCGGCAGACGGAGCTTGGAGTCGGAGGAGCATCCGTCGGAGGAGGAGTGCGCGAAGGCTGGAGTCGTGAAAGGTGCCGAGATCCATCCGGGGCAGCAGGGCGGGGTGCCGGCGATAGAGCTCCAGGCTCGCCTCGCCCGCCGCCTCCGCATCCGTCGCCAAGGCCCGCCATTCCTTCCGGTAGTCCTGGCAGGCGCGCGCCGCGTCCGCATAGACGAAGGGGACGCCGTGCCGCTCCAGCCGGAAGCCCAGCTCGACATCCTCGCTGCGACGGAGGTCGGTAGCGAACCCCCCCACCGCGCGAAACGCGCTGGCGGGCACCGACAGATTTCCGGTGTAGCAGTCCATACAGGTCGGGGACAGCGTGCGACTGGCGAGGCGATTGTAGTGCCTTTCCCACGAGGCGGCGAATGCCCGAAGTAAGCCTGAGGGCGAGTCCGGCAGCGTGAGTCCGAGGCGTCCCAGCACCGTGGCGCCGCCCTGCTCGCGTTGGGTCCGGAGATGCTCGCCGACGAGGTCCGGATCGGCGATGATGTCGTCATCCAGGAAGAGGAGGAACGGCGCGATCGCGGCCTCGGCACCCCGGTTCCGCGCGGAGCCGGCCCCGGCATTCTCCTGCCACAGCGGTCGCAGCCGGTAGGCGGGGACCAGCGTCTTCAGCAGCTCCATGGTTCCGTCCCGGGAGCCGTCGACCACGACGACGACCTCGAACTCGTCCGGCCGGCAGCGCTGTCGGCTCAGCGCGTCGAGACAGCAGCGCAGCCGCTCGGCACGCTCGTAGGTCGCGATCACCACGCTGATGTCGCTCATCGAGCGGTCCCGCTGCGATCGAGCGAGCGGTAGAGTGCCTCGTACGACTCGACGGTCCGATCCCAGCCGCAGGTCGCGGCCGTCCAGGCGCGGGCCCGAAGGGCGAGCGAGCGACGAAGCGCGATGTCGCCGAGCAGCCGAAGGGTGGCCGAGGCGAACTCCTCATCGCTCCCGGCGAGGAGAAACTCACGGCCGTTCACGACCTCGAGGCCTTCGACCGCCAGCGCTGAAGCCACCACGGCCTTTCCTGCGGCCAGCGCCTCCAGGACCTTCACCCGCATGCCGCCGCCGTGCCGCAACGGGACCGCCACCACCGCGGCCGCATCGAGAAAGGGCGTGACGCTCGGCACGCGCCCGGCGAGGACGACGCTGGCGCCGGCGCGCGCTGCCCGGGTGACGAGCGTGTCCGGCGCAGCATCGCCGACCAGCGTCAGCGTGACATCGGTTCGGTGTGATCGTACGATGGGATGGATGACGGTCACGAGTCGCTCCGCGGCATCCAGATTCGGGGGATGCCGGAAATTACCCACGAAGACCATGCCGGGTGCTGTCCCCACCGGATCGAGCGGGCGGGCGGGCACGGTGGCGCCCAGCGGAATACGGACCACCCGGGTGGTGCCGGCCATCGGGGTCACCGCGTGCAGATCGCGTTCGGTGAGCACGACCACGGCGTCCGCCGCCTGCAACACTGCCCGCTCGTATCGGCGCCAGGCATGGGCATCGAGTCGCGCGCCGAACTGCTCCGTGGCGGGTGCGCGCGCGATCGCGTCCCGCGCGGCGGCGGCGCCGGGCTCGTGCTCGACGAGAATGCGTTGGGCCGACCGCCCCTCGAGCGCGTCGAAGTACTGTCCCATCGCATGGAACTCGGCCTGAACCATATCCGGCCGAAAGGCGCGCTCGAGCTCGCGGACGCACGTCGCGAAGGCCGGTACCGCGCGCGCGCCGACCCAGAGCGGCACGCCGCGGACGAGGGCAGGGAGACGGGCGAGCCGGGAGCGCGGCGGCCGGATCACGGCACGAACGATCGTGCAGCGCTCGCGCAGAACCGGGTCGACATCCTGCTCCTCGGTCGCGCGCAGGTATGCTAGTGCGACCTCGTGGCGTTCGGCCAGCCGCGAGACCAGCTCCGCGATCGAGCGGGCGCCGCCATGGGTGCCGTCCAGTCGGGGAGGAAAGGGCGCGAGCACGAGGATGCGCGTCATATCCTCCGCGCTCCGAGCCGCCCGACGATGTCGACGAACGGGCCGCGCGATCCCTCTGGGGTCGACGCCACCTCGCGCGCGGCGTGGCCCAGCCAGCATGCGTGGGTCATGAGGATGGTGAGATCATCACTCAAGCCGAGGCTGCAGGTCAACTGGTTGGTGAGCCCCGCGACCCACCGGGAATACCGGCCACCGGAGGTGAAACAGTCATCAAACGCCGCCCCACGATCAGCGTAACCCCCAACCGCAGCCGCCGCGTCCGCGGCGCCATAGAGAAAGTCCCCAAGCGGAAGTCCCTCGTCGCGAGCCATCTCCCAGTCCACGATCCCGATCTCCTCACCTCGTCTCGCCGACTCTGCATCCACCAGCACATTCCACATGGTGAGGTCCCCATGCACGGCCACGAACGGCAGGATCGATCCCTCGGCACGGGAGCAGAGTGCGTCGAGCTTTGCCAGATAGACCGCTCCATAGGGCAGCCATGGTTCCACCAGACTCGCCGGTTCGAGCACCTCCTCCCGCAAACAGCGTCCAGTGAGCTTTCGTCTCACGACCGTCATCGATGCCCAGCGCTGCAACCAGCAGCTCAAACGCTCGATCAATGTTCGGAATCGCCGCGGTGAACCTGCGAGGTAGCCGCCGGCGGGGGTGCCGGGCACAACGCTTTCCACCAGCAGTCGGTGCGTATGGAGAAAACCCGCACGGCGAACTTCCGGAACTCGCGCCCCCGCCCGAATGGCGGAGGGCGCCAGGCCCTTGAGTGTTTCCGCCTCGGTCTTGTGGCCTTTGGGCGTGCAGTTGCTCGATGCCACCTTCGCAACCGAGGTAGCGCGGCCGTCGGAGTTCAGCACATGAAGCACCATCTGCCCATCGCGTCGACGCCAGCTTCGCTTCAGCACGACCTCTGCCTCGAATGCCGCCGATCCTGAAGGGTTGAGCCACGCAAAGGCAGGACGAGAGCCCGGTCTGGTGGCCACAATACCGACGTCCGGCAATGCCCGTGTAAGCAACGCCGGGCTGGAGGGCATGCGGGCGAGCGCCTTGAGCGTCCGGCGTGGCCATGCATGCCCTGGCAGGAGGTGATCGGCCGCATATCGCATGGCTGACGTCTTCAGCGGGAGTAGATAGCGGGTGGTGCTGAGGTCGGGATGGTGGGCTATAGGGGTCCCGAGTATCAAGCCGTGCCCCATGAGCAACTGCCCCGCGCGCTTCCTCCAGCTGGGAGGAACGAGGACGTATGCCACTCCCTCCGCCGCGAGTCCCGCTAGAACCTCCCCCACCAACAGCTCAAGCCCTGACCTGCACTCCTCCGGCGAAGGTCGGAGAACAACCAGTTGATAGCTGCAATGACCCCGCATTCGTGTGCCTCCCGCGAAGCAGTCGGCAGCCATGCGGGCGCCCAGCACCAGCACGCGCTCCGCCGACCCGTTGGGCGAAAGCAACCCGAGGAATTCGAGCGGCGCTGGCTCGGGCATTCCGGCGCTCAGCCCTCCAACAGCAGACGCTTCCACGCCGCGAGGTCCTCCGCCACATTGGGTCGGTCAGCGCGGGCGCTGCGAAGGGACACGCTGTCGCGGACCAGTCTCGCGACCAGATTCAGCTTGTGCAGCGCCACGAGGCTCGCCACTCGTGCCGGAGCGTAGTGTCGTCGGTAGAATCGCAGGTCGGCCCGATAGTGCTCGATTGCCATCGCCGTCCGCACCTGGCGGGTGCTTGCGCCGCCCACATGCGTGACGTCGGTGACCGGGGCAAAATGAATCTCCCAGCCCGCGGCACCGAGCCTATAGCAGAGATCCACCTCCTCGGCGTACATGAAAAATGATTCGTCGAAACCGCGGACCTCGTCGAAGGCGGTCCGGCGGATGGCGAGCGCGGCGCCCTTCACGAACGGCACCGGCCGCGCCCGGTCGTGCGGCGACGTGCGATAACAGAGATCCCGAAGCCCCGGGACGACGCCGACCGACCGGCTGAGCGTGTTGTTGTCGAGCAGCCAGGCGAGCGAGCCGGGGAAGGGATAACAGGAGGGTTGCAGCGTCCCGTCGGGGTTGAGCAGCCGCGGACCTGCGATGCCTGATTCCGGCTGCTCATCGAGATAGGCCGTGAGCGCCTCGAGCGCGCCCGGGCGGATCTCGGTGTCGCTGTTGAGCAGGAGGACGTAGGGCGACGTGCACGCGGCGATGGCGCGGTTCGATGCGGCGCCGTAGCCGGGGTTTTCGGAGTGCACCTGCAGCCGAACGCCCGGGTATTCGGCCCGAACCATCTCGAGGCTCCCGTCGCTCGAGCCGTTGTCGGCGACCACGATCTCCCGGGCCGCAGCAGCCAGGGCCGTGCGGAGACACACGCGCAAGTGCTCCCGCGTGTTAAGGTTCACGACGGCAACGGCCATCCGCGTCATCGGTGTCGGCCCGGGCTGAAGGGAGGAAAGCGGGGCCTCGCGAGCAAGATGCATACCCCTGCACGGTGCCCGGAGCAGGTGTCTCGGGGTGCCGCTATTGTTCGAGTATGTCGAGAGCATTCGTGAACGAAGATGCGGGCGCCGGCGAGAGCCTCGGGCGCTATCCCATGCCGCCCCGTGATGACCCCGGCTACGATCTCGCCGCGGCGCATGCGCTGCTCCGCGGCGCCGACGAGGGCGACACGACCAGTGCTGAGAGCGCCACCGGGTATTTCTGGGCGGACCCGGCACTGGAGCCCCAGATGCGTCAACTGCTGGCGGAGGCGGTCGAACGCGGCCACGAACGTCGGGAACAACTCGCGGAACGCTACCTTCGCGCCGTTGACAGCAGTCGCGACTCGCCGCGGAGGTGACCCACGTCAAGGCGTCGGCGCACCCCTCATTTCATGCGATGCGGCTCCTGCCGCAGCGCGGTTTCAGTCCCTACAGGAGGCAGCATGCAGCGCGACCAGGAATCCACCCCCTCGATCGACGAAGCGCTTAATCCGCACCGCGCCGAGGAGCAGGCCCGCGCCCGCGAGCACACGCTCGAGATTCTGGAGCGCCGGGGTGTGAAGCTCCATGGCGACGAGACCGAAGAGGAGCTGGGCGATCTGTGGAACGCAGTCGATCGCTTCGACGCCATCGTGCAGGCGCGTGGCGGCGACTCCTACACCAATGCGCCCCAATCCTCCGCGCCCGACAACCCGCAGCTGGTGCTCCCCGAGCGGAAGGGCCGCGAGGCCCCGCGTGAGTACATCGGTCGGATCACCGAAGCCACCCGCCGGCTGACGCGCGTCGAGGGCTGAGCCCGGGAGAGCCGTCGCGCGTCAGGGCTGCGCGCCAAGCGCTGCGCGTCAGGCATTCCGCGCGAGGGCCGGGCTCCGCGTGTAGGGAAAGACGTCGAACACCTCTCCGGCCGAGAGCCGGCGCTGGACCGTCTGCCAGAACTCGACGCCCAGCAGATCGCCGTGGTGCTCCAGGAAGGCGTCGCGCAGCTCGCCCGAGGGGACGAGAAACGCGCGGAACTCCTCGGGAAAGACGTCCTCGTCCGCCACCGCGAACCAGGGCTCGGCGGCGTACTCGTCCTCATCGTTGCGTGATGGGGGAATTCGCCGGAACCGGCACTCCGACAACAGCGCCAGCTCGTCATAATCGTAGCAGATCACCCGTCCGTTCCGCGTGACGCCGAAATTCTTGAGCAGCATGTCGCCGGTGAAGATGTCGGCCGCGGCGAGATCCTTGATGGCCGTGCCGTAGTCCAGGACGGCCCGGCTCGCCTCCTTTAAGGGGGCGGTGCGGACGTACAGATTGAGTGGCGTTACCCGCCGCTCGATGTACAGATGGCGGATGACCACCCGATCGCCCTCGGGGCGCACGGTCTCCCCTGCCACACTCGTCAGGTAGCCCAGCAGATCCTCGGGGAAGCAGCGCCGAGGGAAATCGAGATGTTCGAACTCCTGGGCGTCCGCCAGCCGCCCCACACGGTCCCGCACGAAGACGAAGTGATACTTCTCCATCACCGCCCGGCGGGTGGTGTTCTTCGGCGCGGTGAAGGTGTCCTTGATGATCTTGAACACGACGTTGAACGTCGGCAGCGTGAAGACCGCCATCACCAATCCCTCCTCGCCCTCCGCGAAGGCGAAGGTCGCATCCGGCCGTCCGAGATGCTGCGTCAGGGTCCGGTACAGCTCGGTCTTCCCGTGCTTGTTGTAGCCGATCGCGGTGTAGAGCTCATCGATGCGCTTGTTCGGCATGATAGAGGCGAGAAAGCTCACCAGCGCTCGCGGCCGCGGCGCCTCCACCCGGAAGTAGAGCCAGCTGAAGCCGAACACGACGCTCACCTCGTCCTGGGTCATCAGCACCGCATCCACTACGATGCCTCGCTCGGCGTGCAGCAGCGGCACGACCAGCGGCAGCAGGTGGCCGCCGGCGCGCAGCCGGCCGACGAGATAGGCGCCCTTGTTCCGGTAGAAAACGGCGCGCAGCACATCGACTTCGACCGGCACCACGCCGCCCGCTACCTCGCGCACCCGCGCCTCCATGATGGCCGCCACCCGCTCGGCATCGCGCTCGAGCTGCGCGAACGGCACCGACAAGGGCAGGTGGTCGAGGATGCGCCGCGCCAGCTCGGGCCCGGCCGCCGGCGCGACATAGGTCTCATACTCGAGCAGTTCTTCGGCAGACGATGGAGCCCGGCTTTCCGCGTACTCGATCGCGGGATCCGCACCCACGGTGCTGAATACCTTGCGGGTGACTGAATTGAAGAACGTTTCGGCGAGCTCGGCATCGGGACGATCGGCCGAGCGCTCGGCGTGGGCGGCCCGGATGCGGGCCCAGAGCGGTCGCGCCATCACCGCGTCTTGCAGGATGTCACGCGTGTCACTGACGGCGGCGTCGAGGTGCACGCGGTAGAGCTCCAGCCGTTCGGCCGCGTCGGCCTGCGCGCCCCACCAGTCGCGCGCTTCGAACCGCGCCCGGGCCCGCAGCGTCACCTCCCGAAAGCCGTCCAGCCACCGTTCGTAGGCGGCGTGGATCGCCTCTGCCGCGGACGCCGCGGGACGGTTGTTGCCCACCGCTGCCCACGCGGTCAGATTGACCACTGATCTCATCCGCTGTGCTCCATCCCCGACATTTCTCTCTGCGACTCGAAGGACGCCCTATGAGTACGACGACGACCAGCGCTCCCCGCTATCACGACCTCGAGGCGCCGACCGAAGGCGAGCGTATCACGCTGCGTGACGGACGCCTTCATGTCCCCGACCAGCCGATCGTCCCGTTCATCGAAGGCGACGGGACCGGCCCCGACATCTGGCGCGCCTCCCGGCGCGTCTTCGACGAGGCGGTGCGCCGGTCCTATGGCGGCGCCCGTCGGATCGTCTGGTTCGAGGTCTTCGCCGGTGAGAAGGCCAAGGACCGGATGAACAGCTGGCTGCCGGACGATACGCTGAGTGCCATTGACCACCACCTGGTGGCCATCAAGGGTCCGTTGACTACCCCGGTCGGCGGCGGCTTTCGCTCGCTGAACGTTGCGCTGCGCCAGAAGCTCGACCTCTACGCCTGCGTCCGGCCAGTGCGCTGGTTCGAGGGCGTCCCCTCGCCAGTCAAGGCGCCGGCCGACGTCAACATGGTCATCTTCCGGGAGAACACCGAGGATATCTACGCCGGGATCGAGTACAAGGCGAAGACCGACGAGGCTCGACGGGTGGTGGACTTCCTCCGCCGCGAAATGGGGGCGCAGTCGATCCGGTTTCCGGCGACCACCGCCATCGGCATCAAGCCGGTCTCGGAAGAGGGCTCCAAGCGACTGATCCGTGCCGCCTTCGAATACGCGCTCACGCACGGGTTTCCGAGCGTCACGCTCGTGCATAAGGGCAACATCATGAAGTACACCGAGGGCGGCTTCCGTGACTGGGGCTACGAGCTGGCCCGCGACGAGTACGGCGCGACCGAGCTCGACGGTGGACCCTGGCACACGCTCCCGGGCGGACTGCTCATCAAGGACGTGATCGCCGACGCATTCCTTCAGCAGATCCTCACCCGGCCGCGGGAGTACGGGGTCATCGCCACGCTGAACCTCAACGGCGACTACATCTCCGACGCGCTGGCGGCACAGGTGGGCGGGATCGGCATCGCGCCGGGGGCCAACATCAACTATCTCACCGGTCACGCGATCTTCGAGGCCACCCACGGGACCGCACCCAAATACGCGGGACAGGACAAGGTCAATCCGGGCTCGGTGATCCTCTCCGGCGAGATGATGTTCCGCTACCTGGGATGGGGCGAGGCGGCCGACCTGATCGTGACGTCCCTGGAACGCACCATCGGACAGAAGCGGGTGACCTATGACTTCGAGCGCCTCATGCCCGGCGCCACGCTGCTCAGGACCAGCGAGTTCGCCGAGGCGATGGTAGGCAACATGGTCTAATCCCGCCCCTTGAAGCGGTGGATCGCCCGGCGGTCTTTCTTCGTCGGGCGTCCGCGCTCCGGCAGAAACGCGGTGTGCACGGCCTTGAGCTGGAGCGCCGTCGCGTCCCGGGCAGCTCGGCTCGCCGCCGTCTCCTCGTACAGCGTCGCCGCCTGCACTGCCGGCCCCCGGCGGTCCGACAGCTCCCGCACCAGCACGATGTGCTCGTAGGGCCCTTGGCGGATCCGGATCTCGTCGCCAGCCTGGAGCGGTTTGGCCCGCTTGGGCTTGTCGCCGTTCACCTCCACCTTGCCGCCCGCGACCGCCTCGGCGGCCAGTGAACGGGTCTTGAAGAACCGCGCAGCCCAGAGCCACTTGTCGAGCCGGACTCGCTCGTCCTGCTGGTCGTCCTCACGCATACGTCAAAGCTAGTGCGGCCCGCGTGCGGTCGCAGCGCACCGCTGTGCTCCATGGCAGCCTGCATGGCACCCCCGCAGATGTCCGCAGCGCTGCCGCCGGTCGCGACGGCTTTCCGGCGGCGCACGCCTTCTCGTGGTCGGCGCAGCCTTTGCA
>JACDDX010000351.1 GCA_013816685.1 Gemmatimonadales bacterium | reverse complement strand
CCTCTGCACCGTGCCCATCGCCGTGCTGATGGGCTTCTGGATGAAGGTCTGGCGGCCGGGACACACCATCGAGGCGTCGCTCGGCGGCGTGGTGCTGCTGATGGCGGCCCTGGTCGGCGGGCGGCACGTGGCTGAGTCTGCGGTGCTGGCGCCACTGTTCACGCACTCGGGGCTCACCATCGCCTACGCGCTCATCGCGTACGGCTTCGTCGCCAGCGTGCTGCCGGTGTGGATGCTGCTCTGTCCCCGCGACTACCTCTCCACCTTCATGAAGATCGGTGTCATCGTGATGCTCGCACTGGGCATCCTGGTGGTGCTGCCTCCGCTCCGGATGCCGGCGATCACCCGGTTCGTCGACGGCACCGGGCCGGTCTTCGCCGGGAAGCTCTTTCCCTTCGCATTCATCACCATCGCCTGCGGCGCGATAAGCGGCTTCCACGCGCTGGTGGCCTCAGGTACGACGCCCAAGATGCTGGTGCGCGAGAGCGACGCCCGGCTCATCGGCTACGGCGGCATGCTCATGGAGTCGTTCGTCGCCGTCATGGCGATGTGCGCCGCGGCCGTGCTCGACCCTGGCGTCTACTTCGCCATCAACGCGCCGCTCGCCGTGCTGGGTGGCAGCGCGGAGTCGGCGGCGCGCGTCATCGGCGGCTGGGGATTTACCGTCACGCCGGGCCAGATGAGCGCGCTGGCGGCCGAGGTGGGTGAGAAGACGCTGCTCGCGCGGACCGGGGGCGCGCCGTCGCTCGCGGTCGGGATGGCGCACATCTTCGCCGGCGCGTTCGGAACCGCCCTGCTCGCGCTGTGGTACCACTTCGCCATCATGTTCGAGGCGCTGTTCATCCTGACGACGGTGGACACCGGCACCCGCGTCGGCCGTTTCATGCTGCAGGAGCTGGCCGGACACATCTGGGCGCCGCTCGGACGCACGTCGTGGTACCCGAGCACCGTGTTCGCCTCGGCGATGGTGGTCGCGGGCTGGGGCTGGTTCCTGGTCCAGGGCGTCACCGATCCGCTCGGCGGCATCAACTCGCTGTGGCCGCTGTTCGGCATCAGCAACCAGCTTCTCGCGGCGGTGGCGCTGTGCGTCGGCACGACGCTGCTGGTCAAGGGGGAGAAGGCGCGTTACGCCTGGGTGACTCTGGCGCCGCTCGCCTGGATTCTGGTCGTGACCTTCACCGCCGGCTGGCAGAAGGTCTTTGCCGAGGACCCGCGGCTCGGCTTCCTCGCGCACGCGTCCAACACGGCGGGCCAGGTCGCCGCGGGTGCGCTCGACCCCGCCACCGGCGCACGGCTGGTCTTCAACGACCGGCTCGATGCGGTCGTCACGCTCACGTTCATGCTCATCACGGTGCTGGTGGTGCTGAGCTCGGCGCGAGAATGGGTCCTGGTCCTGGGGCGTCGGAAGCCGGCGGGCGTGAAGGAAACGCCATTCGTGGAGACCGCGTATGCCGGCTAGGCCGATTTCGCTGCGAGCGCGACTCGCCGCTCTGGCCGGCACGGTCCGGCGGATTTGCGGCATGCCCGACTACGCCCAGCACGTCGCCCACCTGCGCCGGTCCCATCCCGACAGGCCGCTGCCTACCGAACGCGAATACTTCGATGGTTGGATCCGCGCGCGCTACGGTGACGGCCCCACCCGCTGCTGCTGAGCCGTCCCGTCACACAACTCGTCGGCGACAGCGAGTCTAACTCTTGGTTTTGACCGAGGACTGCAGCGTCAGCGTGATCCTGCCGCCGGTCGGAATGCAGGCGCCGACGCCGAGTCCGGTCGCGCCCGGACCCGCGGTGAACTCGCGCTGGAAGATGCGCACCTGCGCGCGCTTCACCGCCGCCGATTTGCCGCCAATGGTGAGCGAATCCGCCTTTGCGCCGATGAAGAGCGGCGCGTCGACCTTCGTCACCTGGAGCACCGCGGGGGTGCCAACCGCCAGCGTCATCCCATCGCTGCCGGTCACCGGAACGACCACGGTCGCCTGAAACCGGTCGCCGGGCTGGTTCGACGTGCTGCAGATACGGGCCGAGGCCGCCAGCTCGATCGTGGTCCCGCTCGCGAGCGACCCGCCCGTCGCCTTGGGCGCGGGAGCCGGTGCGGCCGGCGAGGAGTCGACGCCCGGCGCCGGTGCCTTGGCCGTGTCCGTCACGCGAACCGTGTCGCGCACGGTATCGACGCGCCGGACCGAGTCGGTCAGCGTGGGTGCGGGCGACGCGGACTCGGCAGTGGGC
>JACDDX010000350.1 GCA_013816685.1 Gemmatimonadales bacterium | reverse complement strand
GAGCCGCTCCTCGAATTCGCCCCGGAACTTGGCGCCGGCGAGCAGAAGGCCGATGTCGAGCGCCACGACCTCGCGCTCGCGCAGCGATTCGGGCACGTCGCCGTTTACGATACGCTGCGCCAGCCCTTCGACGATGGCGGTCTTTCCGACGCCCGGCTCGCCGATCAGAACCGGGTTGTTCTTGGTCCGCCGCGAGAGCACCTGCATGACGCGCCGGATCTCCTCGTCGCGCCCGATGACGGGATCGAGTTTCCCATCCCGAGCCTGGTCGGTCAGGTTCCGGGTGTACCGCTCCAGGGCCTGGTACTTCTCCTCGGGTGATTGGTCGGTGACCCGGTGGGCACCGCGCACCTCGTCAAGCGATCGCCGGAGATCGTCGGCCGAGACCTGAGCCGCGTCGAGCAGGCTACGGGCAGTCGTGCCCTTCTCTTCAGCCAGCGCGAGCAGCAGGTGCTCGGTGGACACGTATTGATCCTTGAGCCGTTTGGCCTCGGCCTCGGCCCGATCGAATACCCGTGAGACCTCCCGGCTGAACGACGGCTCGGCTCCGCCTTCCTGCTTCGGGAAGCGGGCAATCTCCCGATCGGTGGATTGCCGAATGGAGGCAACGTTGACGCCCGCTTTCTGGAGCAGCGGCACCACCACGCCCTCTGGCTGGGCCAGCAGCGCGGCCAGCAGGTGCGCGTCATTGACGACAGGATTGCCCCGCCGGCGAGCCTCCGCTCCGGCATCCCGTAGCGCTTCCTGAGCCTTGATCGTCATTCGGTCCGGTCGAATCATCTATCCCTCATTCTTTTCGAAAGTATCGTGTTCAGCGCGCTCCGGCGTGTCGAGGGCAACCTCTGTTCCCGTCCCTTCTGCCGTCCTGACAGTCTGCGGTGCATCCGCGCGGAGAAAAACGACCGGGGTGACGCACTGCGTCACCCCGGTCGTTCTAGTGTCGGCTCGTGACCCGCTTCTGCGCGATCATCTTCCTCGTGAACCGTTCGCCATCCACCGTGAGCTGGTAATAGTAGATGCCCGGCGTGGGCTCCCTCGTGCCGTTCAGGTTGGTACCGTCCCAGTATGCCCGATGCGACCCGCAGCCGAGACGAAGACTGTCGAGCCGCTCGCCCGTTGCCGGAGAGGACCCGGCGGACCCGCCGGGCGGCCCCACGACGAGGACCGGAATTGCCACCGCCTGCACCAGCACGTTGTACACCTTGAGGCTGACCATCGGCCGCCGGCTGCGCTCACACAACTCCGCCGACAGCACGAACGGAATGGTCGTAGCCGGGAAAAACGGGTTTGGATAGTTCTCCTTCAGCTCGGCGCGGGACGACGGCTGTGTGCCCTGCGCCACCAACGGCGAAGCAGTCCCCACGAGCAGTCCGAGCCACCAGCCCGGCCAGCTACCGCGGACCATGGGCGCTCCTGTTCAGACCAGACGTAAAACGGCTGAGGCACCTCCCACAAACGAGGCCCGGAAGGAATACGGACGGACCTGCTCAAGATGCGAGATGCGCCGGAGCAGTGTCAAGTTTGGCGCAGCCGGCGCACGTCGCCGACCCGGACGGTGATGCCCTGGCTGTCGGCCCATTCGAGCAGCGGGATCAGATATTTACGGCTGATACCGAGCTTGTCGCGGACGGCGGCCGGGACGATCGCCTGGATCTGCCCCATCTCGGTGAGCGCCGCGCTGAACCGGTCGAGCGCTTCCCTGGCGTACCACCGATCGCGCTCGACCGCCTGCACCTGACCGCGATCGGCCGCGAGCCGGAGCAGCGCGCCGAGTCCGGCCCGTCCGGTCTGACGCTCCAGCTCCTGCACCGTGGGTGGGCAGAGATTCGCCTCCCGCAACACGTCCACGACCCGGTCGAGCTCGGCGTCACCGCCTTCGGCCCGTGGCGTGAAGCCCGCGAGCGCCGCGACGCCGTCGGCGATCCTGACCCGGCGCGCGGACGCGAGATCGCCCAGCGCGGCCTCCGCCTGCCACTGCGGAGCGCGCAGCTCGTGACGGAGCGTCTCCAGCGGAATACCCCGGTCGCTGATGTGGGTCCGATGATGGACGCGGATGCGGTCCAGGGCCCGGCCGGCGATCCGATCGATTTCCCCCGCGAGCACCCAGCGGTCGTTCACCTCGCGCACCAGCGTCTCGCCGCGGGCGGCACCCAGCGCGAGCGAGGCCGGGAGGCCCAGCAGCAGCGGCAGTTCGGCGCTGGAGACCCCGGCAGGCCGGCGACCGAGCGC
>JACDDX010000349.1 GCA_013816685.1 Gemmatimonadales bacterium | reverse complement strand
GAGGGCATGGCGCGCGATTTCAGTTGGGAGCGCTCGGTGGCCACCTATCTCGATGTGTACCGGCGCGCGGTCGCCCGCGCGATCCGGGCGCACTGACCGGCAAAACCATGGATTTCGTGTTCACGCTACACAGCCATCTCCCGTACGTGCTCAACCACGGGCGCTGGCCCCACGGCAGCGACTGGCTGACCGAGGCCGCCATCGACACCTATCTCCCGCTGCTCGAGGCGTTCCGCCGCCTCGAGTCGGAGTCGGTGCCCGCGCCGGTCACCATCGGCTTCACCCCCGTGCTCGCCAACCAGCTCGCCAGCCCAGCGTTCGTCGAGGAGCTGGAGTTCTTTCTGGCCGAGCGCCTCGCGGCGTGCGAGGAGGCGCCGGCCTCGCTGGCCGCGGCGGGCGACGGGCACCTGCTGCCGCTGGTGGAATTCTGGCGCGAACGGCTGGAGCGGCTCCGTGCGCTCTTCCGCTCCGTCGACGGCAACCTGATCGGCGCCTTCCGTACCCTCGAAGCCGCCGGCCGGCTCGAGATCATCGGCAGCGCCGCCACCCACGGCTTCCTTCCCCTGCTCGCTCGCGACGAGAGCATCAGGCTCCAGCTCGCCGTCGGAGTCGCGGAACACAAACGGCTCTTCGGGCGCGCGCCCTCCGGCTGCTGGCTTCCCGAATGCGCCTATCGGCCACGCGGTGAGTGGCGGCCCTGGCCCACCGCGCCGCGCAGCGGCATCCGCCGCGGCATCGAGGAGCACCTCGCCGACGCCGGTTTCCGCTACTTCTTCGTGGACGCGCATCTCGCCGCCGCCGGTCACCCGCTCGGTCTCTACGGCGATCCGACCGGCGATCCTACCGTGCACACGCCGGCCGGGCAGCCCGCGCTCTCGCCACCGACGCGGTCCCCCTACCGCGCGTACCGGGTCGAGCACGCGCGCGGCAGCAACGGCCGCGTGGCCGCCTACGTCCGGAGTCCCCGGGCGTCGATGCAGGTGTGGAGCAAGTTCGAAGGCTACCCTGGCGACGAGCGCTATCTGGAATTTCACAAGATGCGCTGGCCCGGCGGTCTCAAGCTCTGGCGGGTCAGCGCGCCCGGCTCCGATCTGGGCGGCAAGCAGGCCTACGATCCGGGGGCGGCGTTCGAGCGCGCCGGCGATCACGCCAGACACTTCGCCGGCATTCTGGGCGACATCGCGGCCGCCCATCCGGCGGGGCGCGAGGGTGTCGTCGTCGCGCCGTTCGATACCGAACTGTTCGGCCACTGGTGGTTCGAGGGTCCCGATTTTCTGGCCGACACCTATCGCGCGATAGCCGCCCGCCCGGGGACCATCCGCCCCACCACCGGTTCGCAGCACCTCCGCGAGTTCCCGGCCCGCGCCGCCATCCGCCTGCCCTGGGGTTCGTGGGGCGCCAACGGCGACTTCAGCATGTGGCTCACCGATCTCACCGCCTGGACCTGGGAGCGGCTCTGGCCGCTGGAGGAATCGTTCTGGGACGTGGCGCCGCGAGCCCTGGCGCTGCCCGCCACTCACCCCGTCCTGGAGCAGGCCGCCCGCGAAATGCTGCTGGCCCAGTCGTCCGACTGGCAGTTCGTCATCTCGACCGGCGCCGCCGCCGACTACGCCGAGCGCCGGTTCATCGGCCACTGTGAAGATGCGGAGCGGCTCGTCGCCGCCCTCCGGCCCGAGGCCGCGGACGGCCTCGAGGCGGCGACCCGGCTGGCGGAGGAGCTGCACCGGCGCGACGATCTGTTCCCGAGCGTGCTGCCGTCCATCGCGGCAGCGCTCGGCGGATCGCGCGCCGTGATCGCGGGCTAACGGTGCATCCGGTCCGCTTCGTCTTCGGCGTGCACCTGCATCAGCCGGTCGGCAACTTCGATCATGTTTTCTCGCAGCACGTGGACGACGTCTATCGGCCCCTGCTCGAGCATCTCGCCGCGCGTGACTTCCTTCCGATCGTCCTTCACCTCTCCGGTCCGCTGCTCGAGTGGCTCGAGGCGCACGACACGGCGTATCTCGACCAGCTCGGCCGCCTCGTCTCCGATCGAAAGGTCGAGCTGCTGCTCGCCGGCTTCTACGAGCCGGTCCTCGCCTCCCTGCCCAGAGCTGACCGGGTCGAGCAGATCCGCTGGCTGCGCGACGCGATCCGGAGCCGGTTCGGCGTCGAGGCGTCCGGGCTCTGGCTGACCGAGCGGGTCTGGGAGCCCGAGCTCGCCGCCGACCTCGCCGATGCCGGCGTGCGC
>JACDDX010000039.1 GCA_013816685.1 Gemmatimonadales bacterium | reverse complement strand
GTGCGGACGGACCCGCGGCCAGAGCCGGGTCAGGCGGCCCGGTGGAGGCAGGCGACGGCCAGACGCGGCGGGCGCCTCGTCGGACGTCGATGACGCGTAGGGAGCGGTCTGCGCGGCTGTGGTCATGCGGCGCTTCGTGTCCGTCGCAGCAGAATCAGTGACCGAGGTGAATTCCGACCGGCGTGGCCAGCTCTTCCCCGGGATTGTTGAAGATGATCACCTTGGAGGGGTCGGGCTCGCGAGTACCTAGCGGGAATGCCCGGTCCACGCCCATGGCGGCGAACAGGAGCGCGAGGTAGAGCAGCGAGTACTTGTACATCCCCCAGGCCAGCGGCGTGACGGTTCGCTCGCGTCGCAGTTTGATGCAGTACCAGAGGAGCCGCGCGCCGAGCAGCACGGCGGCCAAGCCGTAGATAGGTCCCAGCGCACCGAAGAGCGTGGGCATGATCGTGAGCGGAATCAGCATGAGCGTGTACACCAGCATCTCGTACTTGGTTCGCTCGGCGCCATACGCCACCGGCATCATCGGGATCCCGGCACGGGCGTAATCGGCCTGCTTGATGAGCGCGAGCGCCCAGAAGTGCGGTGGGGTCCAGTAGAAGATGATGGCAAAGAGATAGATGGCCGCCAGGTCCAGCCGACCGGTGACCGCCGCCCAGCCGACCAGCGGCGGGAAGGCGCCGGCCGCGCCACCGATGACGATGTTCTGCGGACTGGAGCGCTTGAGCCATACGGTATAGATGAAGACGTAGAACAGCAGGCCGGCGAGGGCGAGCCCGGCGCTGAGTGGATTCACCAGGAACCAGAGCATGGCAAAGGCGACGGCGGCGAGGGAGATGCCCCACCCCAGGCCGAGTGCCGGAGAGATGCGCCCGGCGGGAATCGGGCGCAGCCGCGTGCGGGCCATCAGATCGTCGATGTCCCGATCGAACCACATGTTGATCGCGTTGGCGCCGCCCGCCATCAGGTAGCCGCCGATCGTCACCCAGAGCACCAGCACCGGGCTCGGAAGTCCGGCGGGAGTGATGAACATCGGGGCGATCGTGGTCACCAGGAGGAGCGAGATGATCCGCGGCTTGGTCAGCGTCACCAGGTCGGCCGCGAGCGATGGCCGGCGGTCGGCCTTGGAGGCCCGGACCCGTGCACCAGCGCGCGTCCGGCTGGAGCGGAACACCAGCACCACCAGTGACGCCCAGACCAGAGTGCCCACGAGCAGGTGCAAGGCCCGGAGCCCGGCCGGCAACAGGTGCAGCACCATTGCCGCGGCGATGCCGACCTGGAGCAGGGTGGCGCCGAGCGTCACCTGCGCGGCGCGCCAAAGTGGACGCGCGTCGGGAGAGTACTGCCGGAGCCGGACGACAAGCGTGATCACCAGAGCCAGGAACGCAAAGGCGAGCATGCGGTGGGCCCAGGGCAGCAGCGCGAGCGGTGCTGCGGGCGGCAGCGCCGAATCGGAGCAGAACGGGAAGCCGAGGCAGAGCAGGCCGGCGTGGAAGTTCGCGGTCTGAGCGCCGAACAGGATGACGACGAAGCCGAGCCCGGTGGTGGCGTGCACCAGTCCGTGAGCAGCGTGGCGCTCGGTGCGGGGCAGGGCACCTTCGCCGGGCCGGCCCTGGCCGGCCCTGAGCGCGACCATTATCAGCACGGCCAGCAGGATCATGGCGTTGGCCAGGTGCGTGATGATCACCCACGGCGGCAATGCGAGCTTCACCGTGATCGCGCCGAGCAGCACCTGAAGCACGAGCAGCACGGCCGCAAGCGCCGCCGGGTCGCGCAGCGAGCGGTCGGCGCGGTGGCGCCTCCAAGCGACCGCCGCGATGGCCAGGACGAACAGGCTCACCAGCGCGGCGACCCAGCGGTGACTGATCTCTATAAGGGTGGCAAGGTCCAGCGGAGGGAACCACTCACCATCGCAGCGGGGCCAGTGGTCGCCACAGCCCATTCCAGACCCGGTGATCCGTACGACCCCGCCCAACAGGATGAGGCCGCACGCGAGCGCAGCCCCGGTCCAGGCGAGGCGACGAAGGAGCCGCGCCGGGTCCTCTCTAGTCAGATTCATGGCAGGAGGAAAGAACGGCGCGCGGTTGCCCCTTGTCAAGCTGCAAGCAGCGAAGGAACTTAGGGCACATGACCTTAGGGCCTGAGGCCGTTCCCGGACGCGACCGCTGGGGCGAGCGCCTGCCGCGGACGCTCGGGCTCGGGAGCGCGGTCGCCGTGCTCATCGGCTCGACTATCGGCAGCGGCATCTTCCGGGTGCCAGCGGGCGCGGCGGAGAAACTCCACGAGCCCGGGCCGGTGCTGCTGGCCTGGGTGCTCGGCGGACTCATCGCACTGTTCGGCGCGCTCACCTATGCCGAGCTCGCCGCGGCGATGCCGCGGAGCGGCGGCGTCTTCGCCTACATCCTCGAAGGCTTCGGACCGCTCCCCGCCTTTCTCTTCGGCTGGTCCGAGCTCGCCGTCATCCGCGCCTCCGCGCTCGGCGCCATCGCCACGATCTTCGCCGAATACCTCGGCTACTTCATCCCGATGACGCCCGGTCAGATTCGCCTGGTGGCCGCCGCCGCCGTCCTCGCGGTCGGGATTCTCAACTACGTCGATGTGCGCGCCGCGGCCGCTGCCATGAACCTCACCACCGTAGCCAAGTATGCGGCGCTGGCCGGACTTGGCGTGCTCGCCTTTGCGGCAGGCGACGGCAGCACCAGCCATTTCACACCGGCCTGGTCGGGCGGGCTCAGCCTCTCGCTGCTCGGTACCGCACTGATCGCCATCATGTGGACCTACGACGGCTGGGCCGATCTGTCGTTCGTCGGTGGGGAGGTCAAGGATCCGGCGCGGACGCTGCCGCTCGCGCTTATCGTCGGCACCTCGCTCATCGTGCTGATCTACCTGCTCCTCAACCTCGCCTACATCTATCTGGTGCCGCTGCCCGAGATGGCCCGCTCGCCCCTGATCGCCGCGACGGCCGCCAACCGGATCCCGCTGTTCCACGGGGCCGGCGGCGCGGTCATCTCGGCGGTGGTGATGGTCTCGGCCTTCAGCACCCTGATCGGCTCGATGCTGACCGGTCCGCGCATCTTCTTCGCGCTCGCCGACCGGGGTCTGTTCTTCTCCGGCCTCGCCCGGGTCTCGCCTCGGTACAAGAGTCCGTCGGTGGCGGTGGGCCTCGCCACCCTGCTTGGCGTCGTCTACGTGCTACTGAACGATTTCCAGGCGCTGGCCGACAAGTTCATACTGGGGATCTGGCCGTTCTACAGTCTCGCGGTCGCGGCCGTGTTCGTGCTGCGTCGCACCCGGCCCGACATGCCCCGGCCCTATCGCACCTGGGGCTACCCGGTGGTGCCGGCACTCTTCCTCGTCGCATCCGTCGCGATGGTGGTGAACGCGCTGTGGACCGATCCGCTGAACACCGGCATCACCTTCGCCATCATTCTGGCCGGCATCCCGGTGTACTACGCCTGGCGCGCGTTCGGCACCCCCGGTGCCGCGGCGCTCCAGCCTGACACGAAGCCGCTCTAGGCCAACTCTAAAACCGCACCTCAACCGCCAGGTCGGCGGCGCGCACGCTGTGGGTCAGCGCGCCGATCGAGATGTAATCCGCTCCCGACTCCGCATACGCCCGCACGTTGTCCAGCGTGATGCCGCCGGTCGCCTCGATCTCGATGCCGGGCGACTGCCGCCGCGCCTCGGCCCCCCACGCGCGCACCATCGCAGGCGTCTGGTTGTCGATGAGGAGCCGAGTCGCGCCGGCGGCGCAGGCTTCGTCGAGCTGCGCCGGCGTCTCCACTTCTACGTAGAGCGCCTGTACCCCGGCAGCGCGGGCGCGCGCGAGGGCGTCGGCCAGCGTCCGCCCGCCTCGCGCGAGCGCCTGCCAGTGATTGTCCTTGACCATCACCGCGTGACTGAGGTCGAGCCGGTGCACCCCACCACCGCCGGCAACGACCCCGGCCACGTCGAGCACCCGGAGCGCGGGCGCGGTCTTCCGGGTGTGGAGGATGCGGCAACCGGTCCCGGTGACGGCATGGACGTACGCGCGCGTCGCCGTTGCGATGCCCGACGCGCGCTGCAGCAGGTTGAGCAGCGAGCGCTCGGCGCGCAGCACGCCCGCGAGCGGGCCGTTGAGCGTGCCCACGACGGCGCCGGCCGCGACCTCGTCCCCATCGGCGACGTGCCAGCCGATGGCGCAGTCGCACGCGCGCGCGACCGCGTCGGCGTAGGGTGCGCCGGCGAGCACCCCGCCGCTCCGGAACTCGATGCGGGCGTCGGCCGGGAGTCCGGGTTCCACGGTCATGTCGGAGGTGAGGTCGCGGTCGCCGTCCTCGGCCAGCGCCGCCAGGGCGAGCTCCGCCACCTGGAAATCGGTGGGGATCGTCACCCGTGCTACTTCGCGCCGAGCGCCACCATGCGGTCGATCGCGAGGCGGGCGCGCCCGGCGACGTCGGCCGGCACGGTGATGTGATACCGATCGAGCGCGAGCGAGTCGCGCACCCGGGGCAGCGTGATGGTCTTCATGTATGCGCACACCGCTTCCGGGTCAGCCGCGATGAACTGCTTGGTCGGAGCCACCTGCCCCATCCGGTGCATGATCCCGGTCTCGGTCGCGATGATGAATCGGCTCGCGGGACGCTCGGTCACCGCGCGCACCATCCCCTCAGTCGAGGTGATGTGCAGCCCTTCCGGGTCGATGTCGCCCATTCCCATCGCGTAGATGAGCTGGCCCGCGCAGCCGCACTCCGGGTGCACCAGCACCTCGGCATCGGGATAATCGGCCCGCGCCTGATTCAGCGTCTCCGGCCGGATGCCCTTATGGACATGGCACTCGCCCATCCAGACCTCGACCTTCCGGTCGGGCCGCATCCGGCGCACGTGACTGCCGAGGAAGAAGTCGGGCAGGAAGAGAATGCCCTTGTCGGCGGGGATCGCATCGATCACGTCGAGCACGTTGCCGCTGGTGCAGCAGTAGTCCAGCTCGGCCTTCACGTCGGCGGTAGTGTTCACGTACCCGACGGCGATGTACCCCGGAAACTCTGCCTTCCACGCCCGCACGTCCGCGGCGGTGATCGTCGCCGCGAGCGAACAACCGGCGTCGAGGTCGGGCAGCAGCACCCGTTTCGCTGGACTCAGGATCGCGGCCGTCTCGGCCATGAAATGGACGCCGCAGAAGATGATGACGTCGGCCGGCGTGTTCGCCGCCTGGCGCGAGAGGCCCAGCGAGTCGCCCACGTAGTCGGCGACATCCTGCACTTCCGGCCGCTGATAGTTGTGGGCCAGCACCACGGCGTTGCGCTGCTTCGCCAGACCGCGGATCTCGGCCTGCAGCCGCGCCATCTCCTCGGGCGTCTCGGTCGGGACCTCGATCACTGGCAGGACCAGCGTCACACCGCCTCCTTGCGCTTGGTGCTCGCGGCGGCGCTCGCCGGCGGATAGTCGAGCCGGGCATGGCCGCCCCGGCTCTCCCGACGGCGGCGGGCCGCCTCGGTGATGAGCCGCGCGACCCGGAGCTGGTTCCCGGTGCGCCACGCCGCGGGCGGCGTCTCGTCCGAGAGCCGCGCCAGCTCCTGCTCGGCATGCAGCAGGGAGGCCTCGGTCCGCTGCAGGCCCACGTCCGCGGTCATGAGCCGGCGCATCTCGTCCCGGAGCGGCCCGCAGTGGGCGTCGGCGCCCGAGTCGGTTTCGCGATCAACCGGAAGATTGTCCGGCACCGGAGCACGGGGTGTCTCCAGCGAGGCGCCGACCGAACGGCCCACCCGGTCGGCGAAGACCAGCCCTTCCAGCAGCGAGTTGGAGGCGAGCCGGTTGGCGCCGTGCACGCCGGTTCGCGCGACCTCACCCACCGCCCAGAGGTCGGCGACCGAGCTCCGGCCCTCCAGATCGGTGACGATGCCGCCCATCGCGTAGTGGAGCGCGGGCGCGACGGGCAGCAGGTCGCGCGAGCCATCGAGCCCGTAGTGCCCGAGTATCGCGGTGATCCCGGGAAAGGCGCTGGCGAAATCGGGGACCGCCCGGGCGTCGAGCCAGGCACCGCCGGCCGCGTCGGCCGCGGCCACGGCGCGCGAGACCACGTCGCGCGGCGCCAGCTCGCCCCGGGAATCGGTATCGAGGGCGAAGCGCCGGCGTTCGCGGTCGATCAGGATGGCGCCCGCGCCGCGAACTGCCTCGCTCACCAGCGGTGCCGGATTGACACCGGGCAGCTTGAGTGCGGTCGGATGAAACTGGAGAAACTCGAGGTCCTTGAGATCAGCGCCGGCCTGATGCGCGAGTGCCCAGCCATCGGCGGTCGCGACGCGGGGGTTGGTCGTGACCTCGTAGAGCTGGCCCACGCCCCCCGTCGCAAGTATCACCGCCGGGGCGAACATGGGATAGCTGGTCCCGCCCTGCGGCAGGGCGACGACGCCCACCGCTCGGCCGTCGTGCAGCAGGACCCGGATGACCTCGACGTGCTCCTGGATCTCGATGAGGGGGTTAGTGCGGACCACCGCGGTGAGGCAGGCGACGAGGTGGGCGCCGGTCCGATCGCCGCCGGCGTGCAGGATCCGGGCGCGGGTGTGCGCCGCCTCGAGGCCGAAGCCGAGTCGGCCGTCCGGCCCCCGGTCGAACCGCGCCCCGAGTGCCAGGAGCTCGTAGATCCGGCCCGGACCCTCGCTGGTGAGAATGCGGACGGCTTCCGGGTCGGCCATGCCGTCGCTCGCAGCCATGGTGTCGGCGGCGTGCTGACTGGGGCTGTCGCCCGGACCCATCGCCACAGCGATGCCGCCCTGCGCCCATGCGCTCGCGCTGTCGGCCAGCGCTTCCTTGGTCATCAGGACCACCGCCTGCCCCTCCGACGCCAGCCGCCAGGCAGTCCACAGCCCGGCGATACCGGTTCCGACGATGATGGGACGGGCGGTTGTCATGACGAGGGGAAATATAGCGGGCGGGTTGCTTCAACTGGGCCGGGTTCCGACGCACGGGCCCGTCTCGGTGGAAGACTCTGGCCCCTTCCGCTTCGCTCCAGGGTGACAGCCGATGAGTCAGCGAGTTTCCTACGTCCGTACTCTCGCCAGCAGGAGCAGCCCAGCGAGGAAGAACACGCCGTTCGGCAGCCACGCCGCGACCCGCGGGTCGATCAGACCGCCGGCGCCGACCGCCTTCGTGATCTGGGTCATGAGCAGGAAGATCACCGTCGTACCGAGGCTGATGGCGACGCCGACCGCGGCACCAGCCCGGGGTGAGGTGACCGCGAGCGGTGCGCCGAACAGCGCGATGATGAGACAGGTGACCGGCAGCGCGACCTTGAGCGCCCGTTCCACGATCAGCTTGTTCGCGTCGTTCCCCGACCGCTTGAGCGCCTCGATGTAGCGTCCCAACTCGGCGTATCGCATCTCGTCCGGCGCTTTGGGCTCGGCCATCAGATCGGCCGGCGTTTGGGTGAGCGAGCGCAGCCGCAGCTTCCGGAAACCGAACGTCGCCACGCGCCCGGGACCCGCGATGACACGGCTCGACCCGGTCCGGAGCTGCCACCGCCCGGCCCGACCGTCGTACGTGGCGCTGTCGGCCGTGATTACCAGTCCGGGATAGTCCCCGCCCCGGCCCTGCCGTTCGAAGAGGAGCCCCTTGAGCTGCCGATTGCCGACGTCGAGCGCCCGCACCGTATAGACCCAGCCCTGGTCACCGCGGTACACGAAATTGAAGCGCGCCGTGGCCGAACGCGTCGGCCGGGCCTTCTGCAGCTCGAGCTGTTTGGCGGTGGCGCCGGGCGCGAGCTCACCCACCAGGAAGGCGAACCCCGCCGCACCGACCGCCGCCGCGAAGATCGGGAGCATCAACCGGTGGAAGCTCTGGCCGCCCGCCTTGGCCGCAGTCAACTCGGAGTAGCGCCCCATCGCGCCGATCGTGAACACGGTCGCGAACAGCACCGCCGCCGGCATCACCAGAAAGGCGTTCTCGGGGATCGAGTAGACGTAACTGGTCACGATCTCGCGGACCGTGAGCCCGCGGTCGAGCAGCTTGCTCAGCGAGTCGGTGAGATTGATCAGGATGGAGACGATGGGGAAGCCGAACGCGGTCAGGAAGAAGATCCGGAGCCAGCTTCCGAGCACGTACCGGTCGAGATGGCGGAGGATCATGCGCCCCCAGCCCGCCGAGCGCGTCGCCACGATCCGGGCAGGCGCCGCCCCCGGTGCCGGATCGACTCGAGCAGTTCCTGGAAATCGCCGCCGCGCGTCGACCCCGACTCCCGGCTCACGCGGACGAGGCCGATGATGCCCACGACCGTGAGCACGATGTTCGGCGTCCACATCGCGACCCACGGCGACGCGAACCCGCGGTCGGCGAGGCTCTCGCCGGCGGTGAGCCCAACGTAGTGAACCGAAAAGACGAGGAGGCCGCCGCCGATGACGAGGCCGATGCCGCCACGGGGAAACCGGAGCGCCATCACGATGCCGATCAGCACGAACGAGACGCAGGCCAGACTGATCGCCCACTTCTTGTGCACCTCGACCAGGAACCGGGCGGCGCGCCGGTCGGCGTCCTGCGCGCGGTCCTTCGTCGTCAGCACCTCGGACCAGCTGGACAGCTCGGCCGTCGGCTGCTCGGCCACCTTCGGCGCCCGCGTGACGCTGACCTTGTTCTTCCTGACCGGCTGCTGGACCTTCGCGGGCTGCTGGATCTTCGCCGGCCGCTGTGCGGGCTCCTGCGCCTGAGCCGTCTTGGGAAGCAGCGCCTGCTGCGCCCGGTACAGCCAGCGGCAGTATACCGGCTCCATCAATGAGTCAGGGCTGAGCGCCGCACCGGGACGCTGTGGCAGCCGGAGGAGGGAATGCAGATCCCGCTCCATCAGAACGGCTCGGTCCTCCCGCGCCTCGGTGCCGTCGCGGCGGGCGTCGCGGATGACCGTCAGCATCTCGCAGGTGCTCATCTCGCGGTCGCCGCGCACGGCTTCGCTGGTGTTTCGCTGCAGCTCGTCGAAGACGTTCTTGACCCGGATATCGTTGATCTTGTAGTACGTCACCTGGAAGGTCTGGGGCTCCCGGGGGCGATATTGATGGATCGCGCCGTCGTACAGTCGAAGACTCAGGTCAGTCTGCCCCTCGGCGTAGGCCATGATCCCGCTGTCGGCGTAGATCACCCGGCGCGCCGTCTCGCCACCGACGTCATAGATGGTGACGTCGCGCAGATGGCCGGTGGCCGGGTCGATCCGGCCGGCGCGGAGGAAGTACTGCGAGGGCGGAACCTCGTTGATCACCTGCTCCCGCAGCTCGAAGGTCGGCTTCTTCCGACCGATGTCGATCAGCAGATTCCGGAGCCGCGCGTTGGTGCGGGGCAGGACCTGATCGACGAAGGTGAAGTTGAACCCCGCCATCAGCACGCCCCAGGCGAGTACCGGCGCGAGCACCTGGTAGACACTGATCCCGCTCGCCCGCATGGCGGTGATCTCGTTGTCGGCCGCGAGATGGCTGAACGTGTAGAGCACCGCGAGGAGCACCGCCATCGGCAGTGTCATGGCGATGATGAACGGCAGGCTCAGGGCGAACACTTCCGCGATGACTCCCCACGGCAGCCCCTTGCCCACCAGCGCGCCGAACTTCTTGGCGATCTGGCTCAGCAGCATGAGGCTGGTCTGGGCCACCAGCGCGAACAGGAACGGTGCCGCCAACTGGCGGAGGAGATAGCGACTGAGCAGGCGCACGGAGGCTAAGTTCTCTGGTTGTAAGGGGTTTCCACCCGGATTATATTCGTGCGTCCCACTCCCCTCAAGCCTACAGG
>JACDDX010000348.1 GCA_013816685.1 Gemmatimonadales bacterium | reverse complement strand
ACGGCACCCCCACCGCGTTCGATCCGCTGGAGCCCGCGCGCCTCGCCGACGCCGTCGCGCGGATGGAGCTGCGCCACGTGGTGATCACCTCGGTCGATCGGGACGACCTGCCCAACGGCGGCGCCGAAGCCTTTGCCGGGTGCATTACCGAGATCCGCGCCCGGCTGCGCGACACCACCGTCGAGGTGCTCATCCCCGACTTCAAGGGGAGCGAGCCCGCGCTCGCGATCGTGATGGACGCACGGCCCGACATCCTCAATCACAATCTGGAGACCGCCGAGCGGCTGTATCGGCTGGCGCGGCCGGGCGGGCGCTACGACCGCGCGCTCCGGCTGCTCGCGACCGCGAGGCGACTCACGCCCGGCGCGCTCACCAAGAGCGGCATCATCCTCGGGATGGGCGAGGAGTGGGACGAGGTGCTCACCTGCATGCGCGATCTCCGTCGCAGCGACGTCAACATCCTCACGCTCGGCCAGTATCTCCGGCCATCGGAGGGCCACCTGCCGGTGGTGCGCTACTACACGCCCGCCGAGTTCGACGAGCTGCGCGACGCGGGACTGGCCATGGGCTTCACCCACGTTCAGGCGAGCCCGCTGACCCGCTCGTCCTACCATGCGTGGGAGCAGGCTACAGCCGCGGGCGCAGGCGCCGGTGTGAGTGCGACCGCCGGAAGGAGCTCTTAGTGGCCACGACGACTGCGCCGCGCTCGCGAGGCAAGGGCAAAGGGCTCGACCGGGCGCGGGCCGAGGAATACGTCCGGTGGCTCCGCCAGATGCTGATGATCCGCCGGTTCGAGGAAAAGGCCGGCGAGGCCTACAGCCTCGGCAAGATCGGCGGCTTCTGCCATCTCTACATCGGACAGGAAGCGGTGGCCGTGGGCAGCCTCGCCGCGCTGGGCCCGAAGGATTACATCACCTGTTCCTATCGCGAGCATGGTCACGCGCTTGCCCGAGGCATGACCCCGCGGACCGTGATGGCGGAGCTGTTCGGCAAGGCGGCCGGCTGCTCGGGTGGCAAGGGCGGATCGATGCATCTCTTCGACGCGTCGCTCGGCTTTCTCGGCGGGCATGGCATCGTCGGCGCCCACATCCCGCTGGCGACGGGGATGGCGTTCGCGGCCAAGTACCGCAACACCGATCAGGTCGCCGTCTGCTACTTCGGCGAGGCCGCGGTCAACAACGGCGCGTTCCACGAGGCGCTCAATATGGCGGCACTCTGGAAGCTGCCCTGCATCTACATCTGCGAGAACAACCGCTACGGCATGGGCACTGCCCTGGAGCGCGCCAGCGCGATCTACGACATCAGCGAGCGGGCCTGCTCCTACGACATGGCCAACGAGGTGGTGGACGGGCAGGACGTGCTCGTCATGCACTCGGCGACGGAGCGTGCAGTCGAGCGGGCGCGGAAGGACAAGCACCCGACCCTGCTCGAGGTGCGCACCTACCGGTTCATGGGCCACTCGATGTCCGATCCGATCCACGGGCACTACCGCACGCGTGAAGAGGTGGAAGTGCAGCGGAAGCGGGACCCGATCGCGGTCTGGTCGCAGCGGCTCATCGCCGACGGGCTCATGGACGAGGCGGCGGTGCGGGCACTCGACAAAGCCGTGATGGAGGAAGTGGAGGATGCCTATGCCTTCGCCGACGGGGCGCCGGACCCGGAGCCGGGCGAGCTCTACACCGACGTGTATGCGCCGGTGACGACGCCGGACGAGGGCGCCTGATGGCGGTCCTCACCTATCGTGACGCGCTCAACCAGGCGCTCCGGGAGGAGATGCAGCGGGACGGCGATGTCTTCCTCATGGGCGAGGAGGTCGGCGTGTACCAGGGCGCCTACAAGGTGAGCCGGGGCCTGCTCGACGAGTTCGGGCCCATGCGCGTCGTCGATACGCCCATCACGGAGCTCGGCTTCGCCGGCGTCGGCGTTGGCGCGGCGATGGTCGGGCTGCGGCCCGTCGTCGAGTTCATGACCTGGAACTTCGCGCTGCTCGCGGTGGACCAACTGGTCAACTCCGCGGCCAAGGTGCGCTACATGTCGGGCGGCCAGGTCGGCTGCCCGGCGGTGTTCCGTGGGCCGGGTGGATCGGCGCTGCAGCTCGCGTCGCAGCACTCGCAGGCGTTCGAGAGCTGGTACGCGCACATTCCGGGGCTCAAGGTGGTGATGCCCGCGACCCCGGCCGACGCCAAGGGGCTGCTCAAGAGCGCGATCCGGGACGACAACCCGGTGGTGTTC
>JACDDX010000347.1 GCA_013816685.1 Gemmatimonadales bacterium | reverse complement strand
TGGCTCGTGGCCACCGGCATGCGGCCGGCCGGTGCGGCGCTCACGTACACCGAACGCAACTATCACGACCTGGTGGACAAGCCGTTCTTCGTCGGACGCTTCGACCTCGACAGCGCCGTGGTGTCGGGTCGCCGAACCCGGCTCGCCACCTATCCGGCCGGCCTGATGGGCGGACTGGTGCGGAAGCGAATCTGGGAGCAGATCGGCAAGACCCTGCCGGTGATGGCGTCGGTATTCCAGGAGACGCCTTGGAGCGACTATACCGTCATGATGGTCTTCACTTCCCAGATCGGCGGCGGCAGCGCGCTCGAACACCAGAACAGCCATCTCGGCATCTACAACCCCGGCTTCCTCGGCAACCCGGTGCTCGCGTCCATCACGGCGCACGAGATCTTCCACGCCTGGAACGTGAAGCGTCTCCGACCGGCCGACATGGTGCCCTACCGCTACGATTCGCCCGAGCCGACGCCCTGGCTCTGGGTGAGCGAGGGCATCACCGACTATTACAGCGACCTCGCGATGGTGCGCGGCGGCATCAACGACTCGGCGAAGTTCCTGAGCACCACCGCCGACAAGATCGGTGAGATTGCCGCGGCACCGCCCACCGCGCTCGAGGACGCTTCGCTCTCCACCTGGATCGGACCCGAGGACGGGACCCGGTATCTCTACTATCCCAAGGGATCGGTCGCGGGGTTCCTGCTCGACATCATGATCCGGGACGCAAGCGACAACCGGCGCTCGCTCGACAACGTGATGCGGGAGCTCTACCAGACGACCTACAAGCGGGGGCACGGGTTCACGGCCGCCGAGTGGTGGGGCACGATGTCCCGCGTAGCCGGGAGCCCGGGCGCCGCCGGCATGACGTTCGCCGCCTTTTCCGCGCGCTATGTGGACGGGCGCGAGCCTTTCCCGTACGACCGGGTGCTGCCGCTCGCGGGACTGCGGGTCGTGAACGATACCGTGCTCGAGCCGAGGCTCAACATCCAGACGGCCGGTGACTCGACCGGCGTCGTCGTCTCTCAGGTGGGGCCAGGCGGCGCCGGCGGCGAGGCCGGCCTCCAGCCCGGCGACCGGATTCTCGCGCTGGGCGACGTCACCGTGAACAGCCTCGATTTCGGACCCGCATTCCGGGCCCGGTTCAGTCACGCCACCGACGGCGATTCGCTCCCCATCCGCATCATCCGCGGCGCCGACACGCTCACGCTGGCCGGCAAGGTGCGGCTCGTCGCCAGGCCGGAGGCGAAGCTCGAATTTGACCCCGCCGCGTCGGCAAAGGCGCTGCGGATACGAAACGGCATCATCAGGGGAAAGACGGGAAGCTGACAACTCAACGACTTGGCGTGAGACGAACGGGCTCGGCTCGTTGGGGAACTCTGGCGCCCTTCCGCTTCGCGCCAAGGTGGAGGATGTGGGGCTATCGCTTGCGCTCTACCCCCAGGATCCGGATCGGCGGATCGAGCGCCTGCGCGTCGGCCTTCGACGCGTGGATCTTCCGCACGGTGTCCATGCCGAGGAGCACGCGACCAAACGCGGCAAACCCCTGGCCATCGGGATTGCGTTTGCCCTTGAAGTCGAGCGCGGGCTGATCGCCGATGCAGATGAAGAATTCGGAGGTGGCGCTGGCCGGCCCATCGCGCGCCATGGAGAGCGTACCGTCCTTGTGAGCGATCCCCGTCCGGCTCGTCGGCTCGAGCCCGATCGGCGGGAAACTCTTCACCCGGAGCGAATCGAGCCCCGCCTGAATCACTTCGATCCTGACCTTGTCGTTCGGCTGATTGTCTGCGCGGACCGTGCGATGAAACAGGCCGAACCGGTAGAACCCGAGGTCCACGTAGCGGAGAAAGTTGGCTGAGGTGCGCGGCGCGTGGATGCTGTCGACCTCGGCCTCAATGTCGCCGAGCTCGGTGCGCATGACGACGCGGGGCAGAGCCTGCGAGGTACCCACCGCCGGCTGACACAGCATCATGCCCAGCAGGAGTGAGGCGGTGGGGAGCAGTCGGCGCGCGAGCATGGAAAGATCCTAACGCCCGTCAAAGAGACCGGCTAGATCGTCCGGAGAGAGCGGGGCGGGCCGGTCGAGCAGCCCAACGCGGGCGGCCGCCTCGCCGAGCACGTCGGCCGCCGAGACGCCGGCGGCCCGCAGCTCGCGAATCCCCGTGTCCCCGCGCGCCTTGCTCAGCTTGGCGCCGGCGGGGTTTACGATCAGAGGATGATGGACGAACACCGGCGGCGCC
>JACDDX010000346.1 GCA_013816685.1 Gemmatimonadales bacterium | reverse complement strand
CGCTAATGACGCTGGCCGCCCACGACCGGGAGGGACTTCCGCCGCGGCTCCGGCACGCGAACGAGGCGGGAGCGCTCCGCCCCCTCAACATCCGCACGCTCGAGCCCCGGGTCGGGTTCCGAACCTCGCTGCTCCGGATCCTGATGACCAACGCCTGCAGCTACAACTGCCGCTACTGTCCCATGCGGCGCGATCGCGATCTGCCTCGCACCCTGCTCAAGCCCGAGGAGCTGGTCCGCATCTTCCTCGGCGCGCGCGAGCGGGGCTGGGTCCAGGGGCTCTTCATCACTAGCGGCATCCCCAGCAATCCGGTCCGCGTCATGGACGATCTCATCCAGGCGCTCGAGCTGCTGCGGGGCAGGCACCGCTTCGGCGGATACATTCATGTGAAGCTCGTGCCCGGCGCCGACGACGCGCAGGTGCAGCGGCTGACAGCGCTCGCCAGCCGGGTCTCGCTCAACTTCGAAGCGGCGTGCGGCGCCAGCCTCCGCGGCATCGCGCCCGACAAGAGCTTCGCCGTCACGGAAGACGCGTTCGGGCAGGTACAGCGGCTGGTCGGAGCGGAACGCGCCGAACGGGCCGCCGGTCGTCCGGCCGATCCGCTTCGGCCCGGTGGCGCATCGGGCATGACGATGCAGTTCGTCGTGGGCGCTACGCCCGACACCGACCGGACCTTCATCGACACGGTCGCCCGGCTCTCGCGGAAGGGCGGCGTGCACCACTCCCACTTCAGCGCGTTCCGGCCCATCACCGACACGCCGATGGAAGACACCCCTGCCGCCCCCGCGCTGCGCGAGCATCGGCTCTATCAGGCCGACTATCTCCTGCGCGGCTACGGCTACTCGCCCGACGAGATCGTCTACGAGCCGACCGGCAACCTGCCGCTAAATGTCGATCCGAAAGCCGCATGGGCCTTGGCTAATCCGGAGCGGTTTCCGCTGGAGGTGACCTCGGCCAGCCGCGAGGAGCTGCTCCGGGTGCCGGGCATCGGCCCCGTGGCGGCGCAGCGGATCGTGGACGGCCGCGCAGACACCAACTTCCGCGGCCTTCGCGATCTCAGCAAGCTGGGCGTGGCGACCACGCGGGCCGGCGGTTTTCTGACGCTCCGCGGACGCCGGCTGCAGACCGCGCGCTGGACCGAGCAGCTCGGCTTCTGGGCGCCGGAAGATGCGGTCGGAGCTCACCACCTGACCTACTCGGTCAGCCCCGGGACGTTCCGATAACCGCGCGCAATACGAAACGCGGCGCCCCGGCTTTCGTAGAGAGAAGGACTCCCTGTCCTTCGACCCCTCACGCCCAGCTGCCGATGTTCCGCCTGAGCGCTACGCGCGGCTGCAAAGCGGGAGAAAGAGGTGCGGATTCTCGACGTCTACCGCAACGTCGCTAGCGTGCGCACCACGATGGCTGGATGGATCGACTACATGCAGCTGGCGCGAATGGACGGACGCTGGGTCATCGTGAACGTGCTGTGGGAGGAGAAGCCGGGCGGGGAGCGTCGAGGATGACGGTCGCCCAGACCGGGTGATGGTCGCTCGCCCCGCGCCGGTCACCGACCACGCCGACGCTGCGCCCTCTCGTGAGCCGGAACCCGCGCACCAATATGTGGTCCCAGGCGAAGATCGAGATCGTGGGGCCGGTGCGGTCGCTAAGCCAGCGATACCCCTCCGGTTGCAGCACCCGGCCGATCCCTTCGCTGTTGAGGTCGCCCGCGATGACGACCGGCCCGGCCGCGCTTCGCGCATCCGTCGCGATCACCCGCATCTGCTCGGCCCGGTGACCCTCGGTGATCTTGATCTGCGGATCGAGATGCACGGCGTAGGCGCGCACCGGCCGGTCTCCAATCCGGAGATCGGCGACGGTCGCGGTGCGGCGCATCCGGCGGAAGCGCCCTTCATAGGGCAGCAGCAGCTTCCGGCTGCTCACGATGGGCCAGCGGCTGAGAAGCGCGGGTCCGAAGTGACGATGGTCGGTCGGATGGATCGCCGACGGGTAGTAGGCGTAGTTGAGTCGGAGCGCCCGTGCGATGCGATCCACCCCGCGCTCGTCCACCTCCTGAAGCGCCACGATGTCCGCGCCCGCCAGTTCCCCGGAGCGCAGCACCTCGATCGCCTGCCCGATACGGCGGCCGAGCTTGATGTTGAAGGTGACGATGCGAAGCGGCAGCACCTTGGTGCCGGTGAGCGGGGCCGCGTAGTTCCCGACGAACGCGGGCCCCGGGTTCGGCAGGTTCACCG
>JACDDX010000345.1 GCA_013816685.1 Gemmatimonadales bacterium | reverse complement strand
GCGTCTCTCTCCTGCAGGTCGAGCAGCCTCACCAGATCAGCGTGCATCGTTTCTCCTCAGGTGCGACGCGTCTTTCGCAGCATCCAATGGTACCACTGGTCCGCCTCGGGGAAACGCTCGCGGAGTTCGGAGCGTCGGTTCCAGCGTTCCAGTGGGTCCAGATCGTGGAGCCGCCGGTAATCGGGCCTAGCGCGGAGAATCTGCACAGCCGTGTCGTAAATCGTGCCGACGTCCTGCCGCGAGAACGCGACGGCGGACTCCTTGAGCCGGACCCATGCCGCCTGAGCCTCCTCGGAGCAGGCTGATGGGAGCTGCGCACCCGCGGCCTCCGGCGCCGCGACGAGCGCGGTGAAGAGCTCGCGGAGCCGTAGCGTGGTGATGAGCTCCGGATCAACCTCGTCGCGGGCTCGCCTGGCCCACTCCGGACCTGCCAGCATCGCCTGCAGCAAGCGCGTCTCCGGATTGTTGCGCACCCGAGCGACAGGGGGCGGGGGAGACGACTCCCGCGTCCGTACAGGGGAATCGGAATCCGTCGTCTGCGTACTCGTGGGACGACCGGCTCCCCGCCCGCTGGCAAGCTCGCGTTCCAGCACGTCACGATTGACGCCGCATCGCTCCGCGACGCGCGAAAGATAAAGCTCGCGGGAGATGGGATCGGCGGCGGCGCGGATCGTCGGCAGCAGCCGGTCGAGCGCGTCCCGCCGGTGCTCGATCCCCTCGAACCATCCCCGCCGGTCGAGCAGCTGAATCTTCCGCTCGACGAGATCCATCGCGTCGTCGAGCACCGGTCGCAGCGCGTCTCCACCGCCGCGCCGCACGATCGTATCGGGATCGTCGCCGGGCGGCAGCGTCGCCACCCGGATCCTCATCGAATGTCGCAGCAGCTCGTCGCCGGCGCGAAAGCTCGCCCGGAGCCCGGCTTGATCCCCATCGTAGAGCAGCGTCGCGACCGGCGCATAGCGGCGCAGCAGCGCCGCCTGGTCCGGGGTCATCGCGGTGCCCATCGGCGCCACCACGTGCTCGATGCCGGCGAGTACCAGCCGCAGCACGTCGAAATACCCCTCGACGACGATGACGTTCTCTTCCTTCCGGATGGCGCCCTTGGCCTGATGCAGATTGTAGAGCAGCCGGCCCTTCTGGAACACCGGACTCTCGGGGGAGTTGAGGTACTTGGGCTCGCCCGGGCCGAGCAGCCGTCCGCCGAACCCGGCGAGCCGGCCCCGCAGATCGTGGATCGGAAAGAGGAGCCGGGTGCGAAACCGCGCGACCATGCGGCCGTCATCGCGCCGAGCCGCGAGCCCGGCCTCCAGCAGCACCGGCTCGCCGACGCCGAGGGTGCGCATCGCATCGAGAAAGGCTGTTCCACCCGGCGCCCAGCCGAGCCCCTGTTCCGCCGAGGTGTCGATCGGGAGCGCGCGGCTCTCCAGATATTCCCGGGCGGGACCGGCGTCACGGCGCTCGATGAGCTGCCGCGCAAACCAGTCGTGCGCCACCGCGATGGCACCGAACAGCGGCTCGCGGGGATCGGGGCCGGCGCGTCCGGTCGTCTCCGGAATGACAATTCCCGAGCGACGTGCTACATCGCGCACCGCCGTCGGGTAGTCCATGCTGAAGCGTTTCATCAGCCACGAGAACACGTCGCCCGACTCGTGGCAGACGAAACAGTAGTAGCGACCCTTCTTGGGAATGACCGCAAAATTGCGGTGGGTACCCCCATGGAAGGGACAGGGGCCGCGATAGTCGGTGCCGGTGCGTTTGAGCTCGACGCTCTCACCGATCATCCCGACGAGATCGGCCGAGTCGCGCACCTGCTCGACGATCTCATCGGGAATGAGACTCACTCGGCACCCTCGCTCACGCTATGAACTCGCTCACGCGGTGAACTCGACGATGGTCACGCCGGTGCCGCCCTGGTTCCGCGCGGCGAAGCCGAAGCGCGCGACCCGGCAATCGTTCGCCACGACGCGGCGCACCCGTTCCCGCACCACGCCGGTTCCCATGCCGTGAATGATGCGCAAGTACGGCTGTTCCGCCAGCACCGCCGCATCCACTGCGGCCGAGGCGGCCTGCTCGGCCTCGTCGCCGGTCATGCCGCGCAGATCGAGCTCGAAGGTGGCTGCAGGCGTCAGGGCCAGCGCGGGAGCAGGTCGCTCGGAGGCCCGTGCCGCCGCGCGCTCGTTCGCTCGATCGGCGCTCCGCGAGAGCCGCTCCACACCCGACGCGTCCACCACCATGCGCATCGCGCCGACTGCCA
>JACDDX010000038.1 GCA_013816685.1 Gemmatimonadales bacterium | reverse complement strand
CGTCCTGACCGGTCGCGCCGGACTCGACATCCTCGACGCTCCCGGCGCCGCCGTCGATGTCGTGCTGATCGATCATCACCTTCCCGATGCCGGCGGCGGTCTCGACCTGCTAGACGCGATCCATGCCCGTGTGTCGCCGCCGGCAGTGGTGATGATCGCCGCGCATGGCAGCGAGTCGCTCGCCGCGGCCGCGCTCCGCCGGGGCGCGGACGACTACCTCGCCAGCGATGCGTCGCTCACCCACCTGCTGCCGGAGGTGCTCGAGCGGGTGCGACGAACGCGGGAGCTGCGCAGGACGCTGACTGCGGCGGAGGATGACCTGGTGCGCGCCGAGCGACTCGCTGCCATCGGCGAGATGCTGGTGACACTGAATCACGAGATCAACAATCCGCTGACCTCGGCGCTGGCCGACGTGGAGCTGCTCCTGATCGACCCCGATACCCCGGCCGAGCTGCGGCGGGAGGGACTCGAATCGGTCCGGGACGCGCTGCAACGGATCGCGGAGATCGTCCGGCGGATCGGCCGCCTCCGGCAAGCCCCGTCCAAGGTCTATGGTAGCCACACGCGGATGGTCGATCTTGAGGGTGCGAGCGAAGCGGTGCCTCCGGGTCGCCACGGCGTCGCGCTGCTCTGCATCGGCGACGAGGATCTGAGCCGGGTGGTCGCGCTGCTGCTCCGCCATGCCGGCTTCGATCCCCGGCGGGCGACCACATCAGAAGAGCTCCGGACCGCGGCGGCAGCGCCGGAGGTGACCCTCGTCGTGGTGGGTGGGGCTGCCGCCGTTTCGGGGACGCATCCGCTGGGCGGCTTTACGCCAGCGGAGCCACGCGGCTATCGGGTCGTGGCGCTGGTCGCCGGGCGAAAGCTGGAGGCCGGCATGGCCGGGGTGGATCTCGTCATCCCGCTGCCATTCGATCCGGGGACATTCGCCGGGACATCGTAGGCCTGATGCGTCGGTAACGCGCACGACCGAAGCGCGGCAATGGCGGGCGACGATCAGCCATCTGCTGGCGATCAGGGGAACGGCCGGCGCGCGGATGGATCGGGCGCGACCAGACCGGCGAGCGTCTGGCGGATGGCGTCTGCAATTGCCGCCGGTGCCGTCCCGGCCCGGAGGACAGGATGGGCTTCGTCCATGAACAGCTGGACGCCGGGCCCCACCTCGATCCGGCGGCAGGAGGCACCCTGCCTGCCGGCCTCGTCTACCGGGGTGAACCACGCGAGCGCCGCCCGCCCCACCTTGCCCCGGCCGGTGCCGGGTGCCTGCAGGAGCGGGATCCGCCCGGGTGGCGGCAGCTCCGGGCCGAGCGCTGCCGCCACCCGGCGTTCGATCTGGTCTCCCGTGATCCCCGCGAATTCGCCGCCCAGGGCATCGAGCGTGACGCCGTCCATCTGACGGAGCTTGATGGCCAGCACCTGGAGCAGGTGGCGATAGCCGTACACCGCGGCCGTACCACGCCCATCCGGTGGACTCACCAGGCCACGCACCACGTAGAAACGGATGGTCCGTTCGCTCGGCCGGGACGTGGCCGAGGAGTTGAGCGGCGCGATCCCGGCCGCGTCCAGGATCCCGCCGGCGAGCGCGGCCAGATCACGGAGCCCCCACGGTGCGAGCGGCCGATACTCGCGCAGCGCCGCGAGCGCGTCAGCCATAGTTCCTCCCTGCGACAGGGTAGATCCCGGCGGGGCTGCGACCCGGCAAGAGAACGCGTCCCGACGGTCCGTCGTGCATGCGATTGATGCGTCAGTCCCTTCTCTACGGCGCGATATCGCGTCATGGCTCGCCGCACCCATCCCGGTTTCACGCTCATTCAGGTCGCGCTGGCGCTGGTCATCGCCGGTCTCCTCCTGGGCATCTCGCTCCCGCGCGCCGCAGCCTTCGTGGATTCCGCGACCGTCTCGGCGGCGGCGCAGGAAATCGCCGGTGCCCACCGGCGCGCCCGCATGACGGCGCTGGTGCACGGCCGGGCGGTCGTGCTCACCCTGGGTCCGGATAGTCTGGCCGTTCGACTCGTGGCCGAGGCCACCCCGCTCTGGCGGAGCCGGGGTCCGTCGGCCAGCGGCGTGACGATGCCCGGGCCGGTTCGGGAGATCATCTTTTCGCCGATCGGCCTCAGCGTGGGCCTCGCCAACGCGAGTTTCCCTTTATCGCGGGGCAGCGCGACCCGTACGGTCATCCTGTCCCGTCTGGGCCGTCTCCGGATCACGAAATGACCGGGTCAGCCGTCGCAATCAATCCCGATCCAGTCCGTACTTCCGCGCCTTCAGATGCAGGGTCGAGCGGGAGATGCCGAGCACGAGGGCGGCCTGGCGCTTGTTGCCGCCAGTGTGTTGCAGCGCCCGGGCGATGTGGCGCCGCTCCATTGCCTCGAGGGGCTCGGGCTCAGCCGAGGTCGCCGGCACCAGCGCCTCGCGGAGCGTGGCCAGATCCAGACCCGGCTCCGCCAGATCGAGCACCAGAAGATCGAAGCCGGGGTGGCTCAGCGCTTCGGCAGCCGCGAGCGCGTTCGGAGCGGCGGCGGCATGCCCGCCTGCTCCCCGCAGCAGGCGGAGCAATTCGTCTCGCTGTGCGGCATGATGAATTAACACCAGAAAGTGGAGCGAGTGCATGACGGACAAGCTACAGTCCCCGCATGCGCTTGGCGATTCGGTACCGCTGGCGTGCCTTGGCGTCGGTGATCGGCTCGAGCGGACGCTGATGGTCAGAGCCTTGGACCGCCGTGAATCCAGTCGAGGCTCCTTTACCATCGTCAGCTTCGGTGATCGAACCGGCTCGGTCGACTCGGCGCCATTCTGGTCCGATGAGCGCCGCGCTCTGGAGATCCGTCCCGGTGACATCGTTCACTTGACCGGTAGGATCACTCAATACGCCGGGCGCCGTCAGTTGAAGGTCACCTCGCTCGTCTCCGCCGGCACCGACGACACCGATCCGCGTCGGTGGCTGCCGTCAGTGGCCGACGTCGGGCCGCTCTGGAATCGAATCGACGGGTGGCGCGCGGAGATCGCGACTGAATGCCTGCGTCGGGTCACGGGTCTCTTCTATGACGACCATGGCTTTCGCCGGCGCTACGAGCTGTGTCCCGGGAGTACGACCGGTCATCATGCCGAGCTGGGGGGACTGCTCCGGCACACCTGCGAGGTCGTCTCGATCGCGCGGGCGATCGGACGAAACTGCGGGGCCGATCTCGAGCTCGTGGTGGTGGGTGCGTTGCTCCACGACATCGGAAAACTGGAGGCCTACGATTGGCGCTCCGGGTTCACCATCACAGAGGCCGGATCACTGGTCGGACACGTGGTCCTCGGTGCGCTGATGATATCCCGGCGGCTCGCAGACGAGGATGCGCCTGGTATCGATCCGGCCGGGATGGCCGTGCTTCTGCACCTCCTCCTGTCGCACCACGGCACTCGCGAGCAGGGCGCGCCGATCCCACCCATGACGCTCGAGGCCGAGGTGCTCCGTTACGCCGATGACGCGAGTGCGCGGACGAGTAGCATGGCTGCGGCCCTCTCGGATCGCGGCAACTTCGACGATACTGCCACCATTTCGCGGCCGGTCTGGCAACTGGATCGGCGGAGGACGTACCGTGGCATCATCGACTGGGGGCGGAAGGGAAGCGAGGGTACGGAAGGAGGTACCAAAAACGGAACGGCCGTCTAGTCGTGGCCAGACGGCCGTCCCAAGCACTGACCCGCAGAGGACGGGGCGAAAATGCCGCCGTTCTTCTCTCATGCACCGCCGCTCGGGTATAACCCGCGCGGGTAAGCGGATGAGGCCTCAGCGTTGATCCCCAAGCCGGATGGCCGTCCCACCTGGTTCCTCAATGCCGGCGCTGCGAGTCGAATCGGGTCGCGGACCGATTCTTCGCACTGCACCCCGAGGCGCCAGATCGGGGAGGGTGAAGCACGCGACTGGCTCCACCTTCAACATAGCCAAAGCTAATCTACGCGGAAGGTGTCGCAAGTGCCTATGTATCTTCGGGTTAGGTACTGACGAAGTGGATTGTTTGTGAGCGGGTAAGCGGTAGGGCCGCTGTGAGATAGGGGGAATGTCCACGCCACGTGGAGATGTGAATCCACAACGGGATTCTTGATGTGCGGAAATTCGATGCTGCTGGGAGCGGACTGCCGAGGTGGCGCTCAGCCAGCCAGAGGGCTCGCGCCGGCGCCCAGCGGTTCGATCTTGATGCCCATGGTGCCGAGAAAACGGCTCAGCGTTCGCTCATAGGCACGCAGCGCCGACTGTATTCGGGCCGCCCGGTCATTGCCGTAGTCGCGGACCCGCTCGCCTTGGCCAGCCTCGCCCATCGACGCGAATTCGGAGCGGCAGTGGGCCAGTTCGCCCGAGAGTACGTCGAGGCCGCGTACCATGTCCAGCCGGCGGCGGGCACCGGTAGTTCCGACGACTCTGGCACCGATCACCGTCGTTCGTGCCGGGTCTACGGCGCGCGCGGAGCTGCCGCACGCGTCGCGCATGACGCGAGCGCGGCTCACGAGTGATGCGGCCGACGTCTGGCGGCTGTCGCGCTGCAGGCGGCCGGCGGCCGCATCGATGGCGTTAAGCGAATCGCGGAGCACGAGAAGCACATCGCGCACGCGCGCGCGGTTGACGTCGAGCGGCGGATCCGGCCGTACCACCGTCTGCGCCTGCAGAGAAGTGGAGATCAGGCAGGCAAGGATGAATGCTGCCGTCCGGGTCATGACTCCATCCCGACTTCGATGTACCGGTATGTACGCTCGCCCTCGAGTGAGGAGAAGAGACAGCCGGCTGAGCTGGCCGCGAACCAGCCGGCGACGAGCGGACGGGGGCCATCAAGCTCCTGAATCACGGAGCCGAGCCAGCGCCGGAGATGTCGCACTTCCGGAGCCCGCCGGCCCAGCAGCGCCAGGAGTGCGCCTACGCCGGCCGTCGCACGGAGAAAGTGCGCCAGGCCGTGAGCCCGGTGGCTGAACTCGACAGCCTTTACCCCCGGCTCGTCGAACAGAATTGATCCTTCGAACAGATCCATCGGAGGGGCATCGAGCCGGGGGCCGAGGTAGACATACCGCCGGCCGGCAGGAGCCTTCCGCTCGACTACGGCCGCAGCGGTTTCGCTCGTGAGCCGTGCCGCATGCACCATGTCATCATCCTGCAGGATGCCGACGGCGCCGGTCCATTCGAGCGCTGCGAGCGCAGTCTCGACCGGGCAGCCGAGCGCATCATCGAATGCAACCAGCCGCGGAGCCTCCCCCGCTCGCAGCAGGAAATGTGAGAGGCCTTCGGACCGGTCGGTAAAGGTGCGGACCAGCAGCGTCTGGGGAGCGGTCATGAGCCGCAAATCTAACCGTGACGCATGATGGCCGACAGCCGAATCCGGCGCTACCTTATCTCCCATGCTGGTCGAGTGGACCACCTACAACTCGCCGATGGGTGCGCTCACCTTGGTCGAGTGTGAATCCGGAACACTGGTGGTCGAGTATCCCCACCGCTCGGCCAGCGTGAAATGGGTCGTGCGGCTCCGGTCCGCGCTCCCCGAGCTGCATATCACTGAGGGCCCCTGTCGACAGACGGTCACCCGGCTCGACCATTACTTCGCCGGCTCCCGCGAACCGCTGCCGTATCCAGACCACCTGAAACAGTGGTTCGACCTTTCGCCGGCGCAGATCGCTGTGATCAAAAGCCTGCTCAGCATCCCTTTGGGTGAGACTCGTTCGTATGAGTACGTTGCACGCGCCACTCGGCTACACCCCCGCCAGATCGGCTGGCTGCTGGCCGCCAACCACGTTGCCATCCTGATTCCGTGTCATCGCGTCGTGGGCAAGGATGGAAGTCTCGTGGGCTACGGCGGCGGGTTGGGCCGCAAGCGCTGGTTGCTCGACCACGAACTGCGTACCGTCGGCGTGGTACTCCGATGAGCTGCATCGATATTGACAAAAGTCGGTTCGGCCATGACCTTCTGGCGTGAACCGTAGGTTCCCCCCTTTGCTTTAGTCGTCGTCGATCGCCGCCGGACGCCATGTTCCGGGCTGCTTTTTTGGGGCTTTGTCCACCCGGCTACACCGGCCGGGGGTTTCCCCCGGGGCCCTCGGGCTCCCTTTCAAGAGGTTGCAGCAATGGCGAAGGGTACGGTTAAATGGTTCAACGACGCGAAGGGGTTCGGGTTCATCGCGCAAGACGGTGGCAAGGATGTGTTCGTCCACCACACGGCCATCGTCGCCGAGGGCTTCCGATCGCTGGCTGAGGGGGACGCGGTCGAGTTCGAGGTAGTCGAGGGCCCGAAAGGTCTTCAGGCTTCCAACGTCCGCAAGGTCTGACGTCTCGGCGCCCGGCGCCGTATTCGCGTAGCGTCATCCAGCACCGACCTCGGCAACCCGACGCCCCCGCCCATTGGCGCGGGGGCTGTCGGTGTTTCCGACTCTCCCCTCGAGGCCATACGCATGACGTCACGCCCTGCTCCTCCCCGCACCGCCGGGCTCGCGCTGGCACTCGCCCTGATCTCGGTAGCCGTGGCCCACGCGGGTCCTCGCCTGCCGGCACCAACCGACACGGCTGCCCTTGAGTTCTTCGGCGTCCGCGCCGGAGCCCGGCTGGCCGAGCTTGCGGCACGGGTGCGCCCTCGCGGGGGGCAGCTGCGCTGTAAGCAGGCGACAGCTGACCCCCGCGTAACCGAGTGCCGAGGCACCTTGAAGGATCCTCGCCTCGGCGGGCGGGTGGAGCTCTGGGCGTCCGCCGTGGACAGCGCCGCCGGTATCATCACGCTCTCCGGCCCGGTTGCCACCGAGCAGCTGGCGTACTGGCGACGTGATGTGGAGCGGCGGTATGGCCGCGTGGATGCGCGGTCACAGGGCAATCAATGGATGATGCAGTGGGTACGGCAGGGCCGGATGCTGCGGCTCACATGGCGCGTGGATGGATCAAGGAAGACGGCATCCGTCAGCCTTGTGGATGGTCATATCCTGGACCGGTGGGGCCGAGGCCGCAATCACTCCGACAACAAAACCAGGTAGCTCCCTTCCGACTCTTCGAGCACGAAGTCCTTCACGCCCCGCCGCTCGTCCTTCAGACCGCGGAGGAGCGAGCGCACGCGGGTACGGATCGGCGCTCCGCCACCTGATTTTCCCCGGCCGGTCACCAACCGTACGACCGCACCGGGGCGCGCGCGGGCCTGTGCCCGGAGGAACCGCTCAGCATTCGCCGCAGCCTCGATGACGGTCTGACCGTGCAGGTCGAACACTGCGGCGGGTGCCCGTCCGCTCCAATCCCACATCGATCGCTCCCCTGGTGAGTACGTAAATTGCACCCGGCCGCGTGCCGCCAGATTAGCCGAGGAGCGCAAATCAGTCTCGGTCAACTTGTTATCGCCGCTTCTCCTGTTGCCGATTCATCGGGGAGTTTGCCGTGGCATTGTCTGATCGTTTCGCGCGTATTGCCCTGTCGGCCGTCGCGGCCAGCATCATCGTCGTGGGGTGTGCCGGCCAGAATGATCCCATACGTATCGGCGTGGCCGGCGCGCTCACCGATCCCATCGGAGCCCCGATGCGGAAGGCCGCCCGCCTGGCTGTCGGCGAGATCAATGCATCGGGAGGCATCGGCGGGCGGCGGCTGGAGTTGGTGGAGCGCGACGACTACGCCAATCCTGACTCGGCGGTCTTCGTCGCGACCGACCTGTACCACTCCGACGTGGTAGCCGTGGTCGGCCATCTGTATTCCGGCACCACGCTGGCCGCTTCCCCGGTGTACAACAGCGGTCCGCGCCCGCTCGTGGCGATTTCACCCTCGTCGTCCTCGCCCGAAGTCGCGCGGGCAGGTGACTACACTTTCCGCGTCTGCCCGAGCGATCTGGCCCACGGGGCCGCCCTCGCACGCTGGGTACGCGATCGGCTCCATCTTCGCGTCGGATCGGTCCTGTACCTGAACGATGAATATGGACGGGGCGTGCGGCAGACCTTCGTCCAGGAATTCGTCCGCCTGGGCGGGCAGGTCACTTCGATCGATCCCTACCTCGGCAGCGTTCCCGACGTCGCCCCCTATCTGGACCGCATGGTCCGCCGCGAGCGGCCCGAGTTCCTGGTGGTGGCCGGCAACAAGGATGAAGCAGCCGAGATCCTGCGCCAGGCGCGCCGGCGCGGCCTGACGATGCCGGTCCTCGGTGCCGACGGGCTGGAGGGCATCGAGCAGACCGGCGCCCTGGCTGAAGGCGTCTACGAGTCGGCGGCCTATCTGCCAAGTACGTCGAACGAGTCCAACCGTCGCTTCGTCAGGGCCTTTCACGACGCCTACCCCGATGCGGCACCGCCGAACCAGCCTGCCGCCGCCACCTACGACGCGATCTACCTGTTGCGCGACGTGATCGCCCGCGCGGGGACGGGACGCGAATCCATCCGCCGTGCACTTGCCGAGACGGGGAGCACGGCGCCGGCGTTTCAAGGCGTCACCGGGTCGCTCGCCTTCGATGCGGTCGGCGACGTGCCCACCAAGAAGGTGTTCATCGGCGTTGTGCGTGGCGGCGCTGTGTTCGCGGCGGAGGAATGATCCACCCGCTCCGCAGCCTCCGCGCACGGGTCGCATCGGGCCTGCTGGCGCTGATCGCACTCGTGTTCGTCATCGCCTTCCTCGGTGCGAGCTCGGTCCGCTCGCTCGAGGATCTGGTCGATCGCGAGCTCGGTCTGGTCCAGGCGAGCAACGAGCTGGCCAGCTCGTTGACGACGGCAGTCGGTGCCGAGGTTCGAGCCGCGGATCAGTACTTCGACACCCCGACTCCCCTGCTGGTCCGACGCTTCCTCGAGGAAGGCGACTCTGCCTACGCTTTCCAGTCGCGCTATCGCGGCCTCGCGGCGCTTACGACCTCTGATCGCTACGTCGTCAACAAGATCGCCGACAACCAAGCCCAGGTGGAGGTGGCTTATGCCACGGCCCACGCCCTCGCGGATCTCGGACACGCCACCGAGGCAAAGGCGTACGCCGCGGGCGCGCGCGCGCCGGCCGACACACTTCTCGGAGACGTGCGAGGACTCTCGCTGGCCCAGAGTATTCGGTCGACAAACCGCGCCTCCGAGCTGCGGCGGGAAGCCGCCCGCCGCCGCCAGAGCCTGTGGGGCCTGGCGGGCGCCTCGCTGCTGCTTGGCATCTGGACGTCGTTCTGGACCGTACGCTCGGTGAATCGCCCGCTCCGGGACCTGGTCCTCGCGGCCGGGAGATTCGGGGACGGGGACCTCCGCCCCATTCGACTGGAGAGCATGCCGGGCGAGCTGGAACAGCTCGCCCGCGCGATGGACGATATGGGCGGGCGGCTTCGAACGACGGTGGCGTCGGTCATCACCGAGGCCGGCCGCATTGGACATAGCGCCAGCGACTTTTCAGCGATGAGCGAGGAACTGGCGGCGAGCAGCAGCGAGATCTCGACCGCCATGGTACGGGTGGCGTCGAGCGCCGAGCAGCAGGTCCGCGGGATGGAGCAGGCGGACACCCTGCTCTCCAGTCTCCGGCAGGCGGCCGAGCGGAACGCGCAGGCGTCGGTACGTGTCGTGGAGCTGGGAGACCGGATCCAGCAGCTCGCCGCGCATCACCGGACCGACGTCGAAGCCGCGGGCCGCACGCTCATCGGGGTTCGGGAAGTCGTGGGGACCTCGGCCGAACAGGTTCGGGAACTGGCTCGACTCTCCGAACCGATCACGGCGTTCATCGACCTGATCAAGCAGATCTCCTCGCAAACGAACCTGCTTGCGCTGAACGCCGCGATCGAGGCCGCGCGGGCAGGCGAGCACGGCCGTGGGTTCGCGGTCGTCGCGGAGGAGGTGCGGAGGCTGGCGGATTCCTCCGCCAGTGCCGCGGAAGACGTGGCGAAGACCGTCCAGGTCATCCGCACACAGGTGCGGGACGTCTCGGCCACGATGTCACGGGGATCCGCGCGAGTGGAAGGCATCGAACAGGTGGCGGTCGCTGCCGCGCGGGCGCTGGAGGAAATTTCGGC
>JACDDX010000344.1 GCA_013816685.1 Gemmatimonadales bacterium | reverse complement strand
GACCTGGAGCGCATCGCGCGGGCACAGGCGGTGGTCGTCGCGCCCGGGGTGCCACCCGGCGTGCCGCCGCTCGAGGCCGCCGAGCGCGCGGGCGTCGCGGTCTTCGCCGAAACCGACATCGGGTTTCTGGCGCTCCGAGGCAGCCGGTGCATCGGTGTGACGGGCACCAACGGCAAGACCACCACCACGTCGCTCATCGGCCATCTGCTCACGAGCGCCGGCGTGCACGCCGAGACTGCCGGCAACATCGGGCGGCCACTCAGTGAGGTTGCCATGGCGGAGTCCCCGCCCGACTGGATCGCGCTCGAGCTGTCGTCCTTCCAGTTGCACGATGCGCCGCATCTCCGCCCGTCCGTGGGCATCCTGACCAATCTGACGCCCAACCACCTCGACCGCTACGCAACGCTCGACGAGTACTACGGCGACAAGGCGCTCCTGTTCCGGAACGCGGACGCCGACTCGGTGTGGATCTCGAACGCGGACGACGAGGCGGTGCGGACGATGGTGGCAGGGGTGGCGGGACGACACGTCCGATTCTCATTGGATTCGCCGGCCGAAGGCTGGTACGACCGGAGTGCACGGCAGCTCCGCCTGGGCAGGATGGCCCTGTTGCCGAGGGACTCGCTGCCGCTGCTCGGCGACCACAACGTGGCCAACGCGTTGGCCGCGGCGCTCGCAGTGCGGGAGGCGGGTCTCCCGAACGGGGTCGTCGCGGCCGGCCTTCGCACCTTCCGCGCGATCCCACATCGCATGGAACCGGTGCGCGATGTCGGCGGCGTGCTCTGGGTGAACGATTCCAAGTCGACCAACGTGGCCTCCACCGCCGTCGCGGTCGCGGCGCTCGACCGCCCGTTCGTGCTGCTGCTGGGCGGGCGGCACAAGGGCGAGCCGTACACCGGCCTTGCAGAGGCGCTCCGCGCATGCTGCCGGGGCATCGTCGCCTACGGCGAGGCCGGCGATCTGGTGCAGCGCGACCTGGGCGGCGCGCTCACGGTCGAGCGGGCGGCGGATTTCGACGCGGTGCTGGCGAGCGCGCGCCGTCTCGCGCAGCCAGGGGATGTCGTGCTGCTCTCGCCGGCCTGCTCCAGCTACGACATGTTCGCCAACTACGAAGAGCGGGGCGCCCGCTTCCGCGCCGCGGTGGAGGCGATGTGACGTCGCGGCAGCTTCGCCACCCGGGCGAGATGCGCTGGGAGACACGGCTCCTCGGCACGGTCACCGCGATGCTGCTCGCCTTCGGCATCGCGGCCACCTATGGCGCGGCCAGCCTCGTCACGGTGCATGGAGAGAACGTCGGGCTCGAGTTCGTGCTCCGGCAGCTCTCCGGCGCGCTCGTCGGCGGCGTGCTCCTGCTGCTGGCCAGCCGGCAGGACTACTACCGCTGGCGGCTCCTCGCGTGGCCGCTGCTGCTGGTGACGCTGGCGCTGTTGCTGATTCCGCTGCTGCCGTTCACCCGTGGCATCGCGCCCTCCATCAACGGCGCGCGGCGCTGGGTCGATCTTGGCCCGGTGAATTTGCAGCCCTCGGAGCTCGCCCGCCTCACCGTGGTCGTCTGGTGCGCAATGCTGGCGTCGAAGAAGGGACGCCAGGTGCGTGAGTTCAAGCGCGGCGTGCTGCCGTTCCTGGTCGTGATCGGCGTCGTGTCGTTCCTGATCCTGCTCGAGCCGAATCTGTCCATGGCGACGCTGGTGGCGCTGCTCGGCGGACTCGTGCTCTTCGCGTCGGGCGCGCGGATCGGGCACTTCATCCTGCTGGGTGGCGCCGCGGTGCTGCTGATCTTCCATCAGATCCACGATGCGCAGTACCGGCTGGCGCGGCTGCTCACCTTTCTCAATCCGGGCATTGCGACCAGCGAGGCCGGCTTTCAGATCCACCAGTCGCTGGTCGGCATCGGGTCGGGGCAGATCATCGGTGTCGGCTTCGGCCAGGGCCAGCAGAAGCTGGGCTATCTACCCTACGCGTACTCTGATTTTCTCTTCAGCACGATCGGCGAGGAGTGGGGGTTCGTGGGCGTGGTGATGGTGGTCTTCCTGTTCAGCCTGTTCTGCTGGCTCGGGTTCCGGATCGCGCGGACCGCGGCCGAACCGTTCGGGCAGTACCTGGCCGTAGGGCTCACGGCGGCGATCGGGCTCACGGCCTTCATGCACATGGCGGTGTCGCTGGGGATGATGCCGACGACGGGTCTCCCACTGCCGTTCATGTCGTATGGCCGTTCCAGCCAGATCATTTCGCTGCTCGGGACCGGCATTCTCATCAACATCGGACGGC
>JACDDX010000343.1 GCA_013816685.1 Gemmatimonadales bacterium | reverse complement strand
GCTCCAGCCCGCGGCTGCAGCGTCGCCTGCGCCTGCGCCCGCGCCGCTCGCCGTCGAGCCGTGGCCCGGCGACACCGTCGAGCCGTGGTCGCGCATCCGGAAGCTCACCGCCGATCACATGGTGATGTCGCGCCGCGTGTCGCCCCACGTGAATACGATCTTCGAGATCGACTACACCCGCATTGCCCAGATCCGCGCGCGCAAGAAGAAGGAGTACGCCGATCGCGGCGTGAACCTCACCTATCTCGCCTTCATCGCCAAGGCAGTCGCCGACGCGCTCCGGAAGCATCCCGCGCTCAACGCCGCCGTGACCGGCGACTCGACCATTCTTCGGCGCGACATCAACCTCGGCATCGCCGTCGCGCTCGACTGGGGGTTGATCGTTCCCGTGGTGCGCCGCGCGGACGAGCTGTCACTCGCTGGCGTCGCCCGGGCGATCAATGATCTCGGCGAGCGCGCCCGGGCCAAGAAGCTGAGCCCGGACGAGGTGCAGAAGGGCACCTTCACGATCACCAATCCCGGCGGCTTTGGCTCGGTCATCGGCACCCCGATCATCAACCAGCCGCAGGCCGCGATCCTGTGCGTCGGCAGCATCGAAAAACAGCCGGCGGTGATCACCGTGGACGGCACCGACACGCTCGCGGTCAGGCTCCGCGGGATGCTGGCGCTCGCCTTCGACCACCGGATCGTGGATGGCGCCGACGCCGATCGCTTCATGGCCGACGTCAAGACGGCGCTGCAGACTTACCCGGAATCGGCGGCCTGAACGTGCCTCGCACGCTCACGGTGGCGCGGGTGAGAGTCGGGGCCGCCGGACGTCCGGAGGACGAGTGCCGTCTCGAAGAACGGCTCCGCGCGCTGGCCGAGTACGAGCCGGGCGCGTGGACCCTGTGGGAGGAGGCCTGATGCCCAGACGGATCATCGAGGTGGACGGAGCACGCTGGGAGGTGAGCGCTAGCGGCCGGGTGACCCAGTATGTGAAGGACGAGTTCGGACTGGTGTTCACGCGGGGCATCGGCAGCGACCGCGAGATCCGCTTCACCCGCTACTCACCGCTCGGTGCCAAGAGCCGCGAGCTGTCGCTGCGCGAACTGAGCGATGACGAGCTGCGCGAGCTGCTGGCGCACTCGCAACCGGCCTGGACGGCGCCCGAGACGGGGTACCGGCGCTGACCTGCCCCTCGACCAGCGCCACGGTGGATCTTCACGTCCACTCGACCGCGTCCGACGGAAGTCTCCCTCCGGCAATCGTCGTGGAGCGGGCCGTCGCGGCCGGTCTCCAATCCATCGCGCTGACCGATCACGATACCCTTGCCGGCGTGCCGGCCGCGGAGGAGGCGGGCCGGCGCCACGGTCTCCGCGTTATCGGCGGCTGCGAGTTCTCATCCGCCGCGCCCTGGGGTGAGATGCACGTGCTGGGATACTTTCTGCCGTCAGCCTCGCCGGTGCTCGAAGCCTTCCTCGAACGCTGCCGAGCGGACCGCGTGCGCCGCGCCCGCGAGATGGTCACGCGTCTCCAGGCGATGGGCGTGGCGCTCGACTACGACCACGTGCTCGCGCAGTCGAAGGGTGGCGCGGTGGGCCGTCCTCACGTGGCCCGCGCGCTCGTCCTCGAACAGCTGGCCCAGGATGTCTCCGACGCCTTTGACCGCTTTCTCGGCCGCGGCCGGCCGGCGTTCGTGGAGAAGGTGCTGCCGCAGTTCCGCGAGGTGGCCGAGGTGGTCCATGGTGTGAGGGGCATGCTGTCGGTGGCGCATCTCAAGGAGCGCGGTACCCGCTCCTTTCTCGAGCGACTCAAGTACGAAGGGCTGGATGCGGTGGAGACCAGACACCCGAGTCACGATCCTGACGTGCGGGCCCGGCTCGCCGGCGTCGCCACGCGGATCGGGCTGCTGACGACCGGCGGGAGCGACTGGCACGGCGACCCGGAGCCCGGCTCGACCCATGGCACCATCGGGTCGCAGCAGGTGCCAGCGGAGTGGCTCGACCGGCTCGAGGCCGCGCGTCCCACCGCGCCCGAGGCGGTGCGCTCATGACCGCCCTGCTCCCGGCGGGGACGCCGGCGCCCGAGTTCAGCGCCAACGCGTCCGATGGCCGGCACTACGAGCTGGGCCGGCTGCTGCAGCAATCGCGCGTGCTCCTACTGTTCTACCCCGGCAACAACACCCCCGGCTGAAACCGCCAACTCTCCGCCGTGCGCGATGAGATCCTGCAGTACGAGCAGTTGGGCATCCGGCCGTTCGGCGTGAACCCGGCGAGCGTCGCCAGC
>JACDDX010000342.1 GCA_013816685.1 Gemmatimonadales bacterium | reverse complement strand
GCCATGGGGGCCGCGGCTGCGACAGGAGCGGGGATAACGACAGGCGGTGGGGCGGTGGCCGTTGCCGGTTCCGGAACCGGTTGCGCTGCGGCCGGCACCGTCGCGCCGACCTCCGTCTCGATTCGTGCCACGACCGTCTGCACGGCGACTGTCTCGCCTTCCTGCACGAGGATCTCGGCAAGTGTCCCGGCCACCGGTGCCGGAATCTCGGCATCGACCTTGTCGGTCGAAATCTCGAAGATCGGCTCGTCGCGCTTGATCTCCTCACCGGCCTTCTTGATCCAGCGCGACAGGGTTCCTTCGGCGATGGACTCGCCCATCTGGGGCATGATGACGTCAACGCGGGCCATGCGGTGTCTCCTGGATCGTCAGTAGGCCGCGAGCCAGCGCGCGGCGCGGACGATGTCGCTGGTCTGGGGCAGCACGAAGTCTTCGAGCTGGGGCGCGTACGGGAGCGGCACATCGTGCGCGGCGACCCGGCGGACCGGTGCGTCGAGCCATTCAAAGGCCAGCTCGTTGATGCGGGCGGTGATCTCGCCGGCCATGCCGCCGGTCACGGTGTCCTCGTGCACGACGAGCACGCGGTTGGTCTTCCTGGTCGTGGCCACGATCGCGTCATCATCCAGCGGCAGGAGCGAGCGAAGGTCGATCACCTCGACCGACAGTCCGTCTTCGCGCTCGAGCTGCTCCGCCGCCTCCAGCGCTTTCCAGACGGTGGCCGCGTAGGTGATGACCGAGAGATCGCGCCCGTCCCGGGCGACACGCGCCTTGCCGATCGGCACGGTGTAGTCGCCCTGGGGCAGCTCTTCCTTGATCCGGCGATACAGATACTTGTGCTCGAAGAACAGCACGCAGTCGTCATCGCGAATGGCACTCTTGAGGAGTCCCTTGGCATCCGACGCCGTGGCAGGATACACGATCTTGAGCCCCGGCGTGTGAAGAAAGGCCGCTTCCGGGTTCTGCGAATGAAACGGGCCGCCGCGCACGTAGCCGCCGCTCGGACCGCGCACGACCATCGGACAGGGGAGAAAGGCGCGGTAGCGCGCGGTCGCCACGTAGTTGGTGAGGATGCTGTAGGCGCAGGAGACGAAGTCGATGAACTGCATCTCACAGACCGGGCGCATTCCCATGTGCGCCGCTCCGGCCGCCGCGCCGACAAAGCCGGTCTCGGAGATCGGCGTATCGATGACCCGCGACTGTCCAAACCGCGCCTGCAGTCCCTCGGTCACCTTGAACGCGCCGCCATAGGCGCCGATGTCCTCGCCCATGCAGAAGACTGCGGGGTCGCGTTCCATCTCCTCGAACAGTCCCTGACGGATCGCCTCGAGAAAGGTCACCTCAGCCATCGTGGGTCCCCCACCCGGCGGCCCGCTCGTGCCGCTCCACCGCCGAGCCCAGGCCCTCGCGATACCAGAGCACCGGCGCGCGAGGCGGGTCAGCATACACGCCGGCCAGCGCGTCGAGCGGCTCGGGGGCGGGGGACGCGTCGGCGGTGTCGGTCGCGAAATCGATCTCGGTCGTCACACGAGCATCGATCGCGACTCGCTCGTCGGGCCCGATGCCGAGATCGCGGAGCACCGCGGTGTACCGATCGAGGGGGTCGTTCTCCCGGGCCCAGCGATCGATCTCACCCGGCACGACGTAGGACTGGTTATCGTGCTCGGCGTGACCCTTCCGGCGGAACGTCATCAGCTCGACGAGGGTGACGCCGCCACCGCGACGAGCGCGATCCACCGCGTCCCGGGTGACACGATACGTCTCCAGCACATCGTTCCCGTCGGCACGCGCGCTCGCGATCCCGTACCCCGCTGCCTTGTCGGCGAACCGCTCCGCGGCACACTGCGTTGCGGTCGGCGTGGAGTAGGCGTAGCCGTTGTTCTCGACGATGACCACCAGTGGGCAGCGCTGCACGGCGGCGAAGTTGATGCCCTCGTGGAACGCGCCGGTGGACGTCGCGCCGTCGCCCACGTAGACCAGTCCCACGCGCGCTTCGCCCCGCAGCTTGAAGGAGAGGGTGATCCCTGCCATCACCGGCACCATGTCACCCAGGTGCGAGATCTGGCCGACGAAGTTCCGGTCCTCGACGTCGCCGAAATGGATGTTGAGTTCCCGGCCGCGCGTGGGCGAATCACCTTTGGCCATGTACTGTCGCAAGACTTCGAGCGATGTCGCGCCCTTGACGAGCATCGAGCCCAGGTTGCGTATCAGCGGCGAGAGCACGTCTTCCCGGCGCAGCGCGTAGGCCGACCCCACCGCGCAGGCTTCCTG
>JACDDX010000341.1 GCA_013816685.1 Gemmatimonadales bacterium | reverse complement strand
GCGGGACTCGAACCCGCGACCCCGGCATTATGAGTGCCGTGCTCTAACCAGCTGAGCTACCCTGCCGCAACACAACACGATTTCAGCGACGAGGATTGTCTGTGGGCGGCCTTACCGCGTCGTCGCCTCGCCGCGCGCGCTGCTCTGGCCGCTCGCTACTGTCGCTCGGCACTAGGCGGTACAGCAGCTCGCCTCGGCGGATCATGCCGAATGACTCGCGCGCCACCCGCTCCTGAACCACGGGATCGCGTTCAATGGCCGTGGCGGCTTGGCCCAGCGAGTCGAGCGCCTGCCGAAGATCGGCCACCCGCGATTCTTCTTCCGCCACGTCGCGCCGGAGCTTGAGCAGATCCAGCGTGCCGTACTCCCCGCCCTGCACCGCAAAGTAGAGCGCGCCGGCCAGCGCCGCGATCACCGCGAGCCGGCCGCCGCTCACCGCGCGTCGCTCACCGCCCGAGGCTCACAGCGGGTACAGGTCGCGCCCGGGATAGTGCGCCACCTCGCCCAGCTCCTCCGCGATGCGCAGCAGCTGGTTGTATTTCGCCGTCCGGTCGGTGCGACTCGCGCTGCCGGTCTTGATCTGTCCCGCACCGGTGCCGACAGCGAGGTCGGCGATAAAGGTATCCTCGGTTTCACCCGACCGGTGCGAGATGATGACCCCGTAGGCGTGACCCTTCGCCAGCTCGATGCACTGCAGCGTCTCGGTGAGCGTGCCGATCTGGTTGACCTTGACCAGCACCGCGTTGCCGACGCCTTCCTCGATGCCGCGCCCCAGCCGATCCACGTTGGTGACGAACAGGTCATCACCCACGAGCTGCGTGCGGTCGCGGAGTCGCTCGGTGAGCAGCGCCCACCCTTCCCAGTCGTTCTCGGCGAGCCCGTCCTCGATCGACACGATGGGATACTGATCCACCCACGACGTGTACAGGTCCACCATCTGTTCGGCCGACCGCCGGCTCTTGTCGCCCTTCTTGAACACATACTCGCCGTCCTGAAACAGCTCGGATGCCGCGACGTCGAGCGCGATCGCCATGTCCCGACCGGGCTCGAACCCGGCCGCGCGGATCGCCTCCATGACGACGTCCAGCGCGGCCTCGTTCGACGGCAGCATCGGCGCGAACCCGCCCTCGTCGCCCACCGCCGTCGAGAGCCCGCGCTTGGCGAGCACCTGCTTCAGCGCGTGGAAGACCTCCACGCCGCTCCGGAGCGCGTCGGGAAAATTCTCCGCGCCGATCGGCACGACCATGACTTCCTGGGCGTCGACGTTGTTGCTGGCGTGCGCGCCGCCGTTCAGGATGTTCATCATAGGCACCGGCAGCACGCGCGCCATGGGGCCGCCGAGGTAGCGATAGAGCGGCAGGCCGACGTCCTGCGCCGCCGCACGCGCCACCGCGAGGGACACACTGAGGATGGCGTTCGCGCCGAGCTTGCTCTTGTTCGGCGTGCCGTCGGCGTCGAGCATCTCGGCATCGGCGCTGATCTGGTCGCTCGCGTCGAGCCCTTCGAGCCGCGGCCCGATGACCTCGTTCACGTTGCGGACCGCCTCGCTGACGCCCTTGCCACCGTAGCGCTTGGTGTCGCCATCGCGGAGCTCCACGGCCTCGTGCTCGCCGGTGGACGCGCCGCTCGGCACCGCCGCGCGGCCCTGCGCGCCGCTGGACAGCACGACGTCGCACTCGACGGTGGGATTGCCGCGGCTGTCGAGAATTTCGCGCGCGTGAACTTCGATGATCGTAGCCATGCCACTCCGGGTCGAAAGTGAACGCGCCCCCGGCGGCGCCGGGCAGGCGGAGGGTCAAGCTAGCGGCGGCGCCGAATCAGCGGAAGTGTTGGAAACCGGCCAGCGCGACGTTCACGCCGCCAAGTTGAAAGCGCACGCCTTGCCCCTCTTCCACAACCCCGATTCGGGTGAGCGGCAGGCCGATCCGAGCCTCCCACGATTCACCATGGCGCTCGTCCAGCTCGGGTGGCAGCGCCACCAGGAGCTCGTAGTCCTCCCCGCCCTCGGCCGCGAAGCGCTCGGGTTCAACACCGATGTGCTGCCCCACAGCCAGCACGTCGGGCGCGAGCGGAATCCGGTCGAGCTCGATGACCAGCGCCACCTGCGACGCCGCGGCGAGGTGCCACGCATCGCTCGCGAGTCCGTCGCTCAGATCGAGCATCGCACGCGCCCCAAGCCGGGCGAGTGCGCGGCCAGCACCCAGACGCGGAACTGGAAGCGCGAAGACCGCGCGCGCCGCCGGCGGCGGTTCACTGCCGCGAAGCCAGCACTCGAGCGC